>CAZTDB010000042.1:0-10673 GCA_964612385.1 uncultured Ignavibacteriaceae bacterium | reverse complement strand
TGCAACACTATTTTTGAATATTTTTTAAAGTATTTTTTTCAAAAAAGTTTTTAATTCAGTTCTAGTTTTATTTCCCAAGTATCCGGTCAAAAGAGCAAGGCTGATCAGGAATGCAGTAATAATTTATTTCAACATTTATCCGTTAATTCTTATTTGTGTATACATATATTCTCTGATTGTTCCCGGAGCTAGGATCGCTCTGCCTGAAAATTTTCTTTTTGACTATTTGATTCTATATCCTTTCTGGTTAGCTGTAATAGTTTTAGTACAATCAATACTATTCTTTCTGATTATCGATGTTATAAAAATTATTTTATATCCGGTGTATAGAAAATATAAAGATAGACTTTCAATCTTAAATTCTAAATTAATCTTTGCGCTTGTCATCTTTTTTTCGATATACGTACCGGCAAGGTCAATCCATGACCATAATGCTGTCTCAATCAGAATTGTAGAATATTCAAAAAATAATTTACCCGAAGAGTTAAATAATTTTCGGATTGCTTTTATTTCTGATATTCAAGCGGATAGATTTACCGGCGAACAGCGGCTGCAAAGGTTCGTTTCAAAAGTAAATAAAACCAATCCTGATCTTGTTTTAATTGCAGGAGATATCATAACTTCATCACCGGATTATATTGACCTGAGTGCACTTGCATTGGGTAAAATAAAATCAAATTACGGAGTTTATTCATGCGTGGGAGACCATGATAATTGGGCTTACCGACAGGATAACCAGCGAAGTATAAACGAAATTACAGAAGCACTAAATAAACAAAATATTTTAATGCTCGATAATGAAAGACTGGCATTAAACATTGAGGATGCCAAAGTTGGAATCACATTCATAACAAATACTTATGTTGAAAGGATAAGCCAAAACTTGCTTGACAGTCTCGCAGATAAACCCGGGCAATACGATCTTAAAATTTTTCTAACTCATCAGCCAAGAGAATATTTAATTGATGCTGCACAAAACCATAATTACGATTTATTTCTGGCGGGTCATACTCATGGCGGTCAAATTACTTTTTTCTTTCCTTTCTACAATCTTTCGCCGACATTGTTTGAAACTACTTATGTGCGTGGTAATTTTTGGTTCGGCGATATGCTGATGATAGTAAACAGAGGACTGGGAATGTCATTAGTGCCGCTGCGTTACAATTCCACCCCGGAAGTAACTCTAATAGTAATAACGGAAAAGACGGAAGAATGAAACTTATTCTAACGCAAATAAACATTTATCCCATTAAATCGCTTGGTGGATTAAGCCTTCAATCTGCTGTAATTGAACAAAGAGGATTGAAATACGATAGGCGATGGATGTTAATAAATGACAAAAATATGTTCATGACACAGAGAGAATATCCGCAAATGTCGTTACTACAAGTAGAACTAACGGATAACAGGCTGACGGTAAAACACAAAAAAAAGAACACCGAACCGTTAATAATTCCTTTTAACATAGTTTCCTCACAACGAATCATAGTTCCTATTTGGGATGATATGTGTGAAGTATTGAAGGCAGATATTGAAATTAATGAGTGGTTCAGTGCAAGCCTGGAAGTAAAATGCTCGCTTGTTTTTATGCCCGATGATTCAAAAAGAAAAGTTGATCCCCGTTACGATATCGGAAACAATATAGTAGGCTTCGCCGATGCTTATCCGTTCTTAATTATCGGGGAGGAATCTTTAAGTGATTTGAACAGCAGATTAACCGAAAAGCTTCCAATGAACCGTTTCAGACCCAACTTTGTATTTAGCGGTGGTTATCCATTTATTGAAGACAAATGGAAGAAGTTTAAAATTGGAGATTTAATTTTTTATTCCGTTAAACCATGTTCACGGTGTACTGTTACAACAGTAAATCAGCAAACAGCTGAAAAAGGGAAAGAGCCTCTCGCCACTCTTTCAACTTACAGACAATTAAATAATAAAGTATTGTTCGGTTGGAACTTAGTTCATGAATCGACGGGAATGGTGAAAATTGGTAAGTCAATCGAAATATTAGAAACTAAAGAACCTCCTTTCGCCCGACTTAAAAAATAAAGTTATTTAAAAATTCAACCACAAGGTTTTACAGATGAAAAAATATTTGTTCAATAAGAAAACTTTTATTTACTTCTTTCCAGCATTAATAATCTGCATTTCTTCGGTAACGCTGTCAGTTGCTCAATCTTTAAAATTGAAAATAATTGAAACAAGCGACGTTCACGGAACTATTTTTCCTTACGACTTCATCAATGATAAAGATTCTCCCACTTCACTTGCTCAGGTTCACACTTATGTTGAGCAGGAAAGAAGCAAATCAGATCAACACGTAATTCTTTTAGATAACGGAGATATTTTACAAGGGCAGCCCGTTGTCTATTATTATAATTTTGTTCGAACCGACACAGCACATTTATATGCTGACGTAATGAATTATATGCGTTATGATGCAGCAACAGTTGGTAACCACGACATAGAAACCGGTCATCCTGTTTACGATAAATTTAGAGATGAGCTGAACTTCCCATGGCTTGCAGCAAATGCAATAGACGTTGAAACAGGCGAACCGTATTTTGAACCTTATACGATAATTGAAAAAGAAGGTTTTAAGATAGCCGTATTAGGGTTGATTACTCCCGGAATTCCCAATTGGCTGCCTAAAAAAATATGGGAAGGAATTGAGTTTGAAGATATGATTGTTACGGCTGAGAAGTGGGTTGAAAAAATAATCGAAAAAGAAAGACCGGATTTGTTAGTCGGCTTATTTCATTCCGGTGTTGATTATACCTATAATAATGAAACTGCCGAAACACCTAAGAATGAAAATGCTTCTAAGTTAATAGCCGAAAGAATCCCTGGGTTTGATATAGTATTTGTCGGGCACGATCACCGCGGCTGGGACTTCACCGTAAATAATCCGGAAGGTGACGAAGTGTTGATTTTAGGGACAAGAAACGATGCAAGAAACGTTGCAGCGGCATCTGTTTTTCTCGAAAGAACAAATGAAGGGCTAAAGAAAAAAATTTCGGGTGAATTGATCGAGATTCAAGACTTTAAACCCGATGAAGAATTTATGAAAACATTTGCCGGCGGAATGAATGAAGTGAAAAGCTTTGTTTCAAAAAAAATTGGTTTCTTTGAAGAAGAAATTTCGACAAAAGAATCTATGTTTGACAATTCAAAATTTATCGATCTGATTCATACAATTCAGCTTGAACTTACAAACGCCGATGTTTCTTTTGCCGCACCGCTTTCCTTCAACGCAGTTATAAACGAAGGAGATGTTTTTGTAAGGGACATGTTCAAACTTTATCGTTACGAAAACTTGCTCTATACAATGGAATTGACCGGTAAAGAGATTAAAGACTATTTGGAATATTCTTACGGATTATGGTTTAATACAATGGAAAGTGCGGATGATTTTTTAATGAATTACAAAACAGATGATAATGGAAATATAACATTCACAAATAATTCACCGCAGTTAAAATATCAGTTTTATAATTTTTCTTCGGCAGCGGGAATAAGCTATACCGTTGATGTAAGTAAACCTGTGGGCGAAAGAGTAACCATTTTATCAATGTCCGATGGTTCAACTTTCCATTTGGATAGAACATATAAAGCAGCAATTAATTCTTACAGAGGCAACGGCGGCGGCGGACATTTAATAAAAGGTTCAGGGATTACTCACGATGAACTTCCAGGCAGAGTAGTTTCTTCTACAGAAAGAGACTTGAGATACTTTCTGATGAAATGGATTGAAAAAACCGGAAATGTGATTCCAACACAATTCAACAATTGGGAGGTAATTCCTACTGACTGGTGGCAGAAGGGAAAAGAAAGAGAAATGAAATTATTATACGGCGGTAGTTGAGATTGAGCATCTTGACAATGCAGCAATTTAACAATTAAGACCTTGTTAAAAATTGTACGCAAATCCTAACCACGGTATAAACGGAAAGCCGTTCATCTCTGAGCCGGCAGGATAAAGAAGCCCTATATCTGCCGCAAGCTTTTCCCCAAAGAAGCGAATACCAAAACCAACTATTGCGATATCTGAATCCGGCGGTATCCAATTTTCAGTAATTAATTTAACGCTGTTTGATACTTGAAGTTCTCCTCCGAGCATTATAATTGGTTTGTTTGAAAAATCTTCGCCCGAGAAGCCCCAGCCAAGCCCAAATGATACGGCTTTGTCGCTTTCACCGTACGTTCCGACACCGTATACAATTCCTATACCTTCGCTCATTCCGCCAAGGCTATTGAGGTACAGTGCTCCGATCGAAATACCATACATGTCATTGTGAATAGGGGTGATCTTAGGTGCTATATAAATCGCCTGGTTCTGTGCACCGGGAATTAAGGATACGCCGCCTGCAAATGTCAGAAAATCCGCTACTCCAATTGCAACAAAAGGGAAGAATAATTCATAAGCCGAAAAATAACCGCTGCCGGATTTCAAGGGTCTGGCAGTTGGTGCAAATAATAATCTTGTGTTGTTAGGATCCCGTTTAATTTCTGTGCGAGTAACTTTTTCACCGGTAAATGGTAAGATTTTGTCTATTTCCTCAATAGGAATTTGAACTAATACATTTGATTGAGTGCGCACTTGTATTGTTAATGAATCTTGCTTTTCGATAAATCCCACCACCTCAAGTCCATCTTTCATAATGAATGTTTTTAGCTCAGTTGATAAAATTTCTTCTTGGGCATAAACCTGCAATGAAAGTGTAAGCATAAATATGATGCAAAGACTTAAGACAGTTATTAAGCGATTCATTTTATTGTGCCTTTAAATTTTAATTCTTCTTGATAATTTAGATGCATAGATTTTTAAAACCGATAATCAAAAAAAATATTCTTCAAACGAAATGTAAGCATATTTGTAATTCAATGTGTCAGAATAAATTTTGGATTAGCAGAATATTTTTAATAACTCGTATTACGTTAGTTAATGAAAAGCCGCAGGGATTTTGTCAATCAGTATATTATAAAATTCTGCAACACCATGAATGTTGGCGGTAAGCGAAGATAGGCTGATGAAAGATAAAAGGAAAAAGGAAGTTAGTCGTTTATTGTTTAGAGGAGGGGAAGCTTAGATAGATTTGAAGAAAACGAGTGGTACCAAATATTTCGCGCCTAACGTAGCTTATATATAATCTTGAATTTTCGATTCTGCTAATGTTTCGCTTCTTTGAAGCGAAATAATATGCGTGTATGATTTCCTCACTCCTTTAGGAGTGAAATATTTCTAGAAACGATAATTCCATAATTTACAAGAACTCCGTTAGGAGTGACATATTATTCCGATAACAATCCTGCATCACCATAAATGGTGGCGGTAAGCGAAGATAGGCTGATAAATCAGCCTGAGGCAAAGTTAACAGCGGGGGTGTTAAAAAAGTCACCTGTGCAACTTTACCCTATATTGCTTTGTGACCGAAGATTTATTTTTTCTTCGAAACAAAGCGGGAGAGAGATGAAGAGTGAAAGCAGGTTTTATATATATGCTTAAAGCCGTTCATCACTTTCAAAAGGAATCGTACTGAAGTATCCGCTGATATGATTCTAAATAAGCATCCATCTTCTTTCGTTTGTACTGCATTATGTATCTTGGATGTTCAAGCACCCATACTTCATCGAAAAATTTATATTCTTCATTTAGTTTCTTGAAAAAGGTGAAATTCTTTTTCCCTAAGCAAACGGCAAAATCTTTTCTGCAGCCAAATTCAATGTGAGCGTACATATTGGATATGATAAACGATGTTAATAATTCTTGAAGACCGGATTCATCATAGTAATTATAATTTTTGCCATCTTTAATTAATGCAAATGGAAATAATGCTGAGAGATAATATTTAGAGAAAAACTTTTTAACTCCGCCGTACCCGGCAATGAGCTCATATATAAACCGGCTCGATAATTCTTGTTTGCCGCCCAGGTCGTTTTCAATTTCGCAGTATGTTAAGAGAGCAACAGGGTCTGTGAAAGATATTCCGGTAAGACCCCCGCCAAATCTGCCAGGATTTATACCGAAGATAAGTATCCTTTTGTTTGAATCGTTATAAAATTTTCCAAAGAAACTCATCAAAATGTTCTTAACAGCCGGGATGCTGTAAGGATTTACAATCTTTATTCCTTCTGGAAGCGGCTGCTCGAATTTTAACCCAAGAAAATATTTGAGGGCTTTCTGACCGAAGCTCATTCCTTTGCTTCTAAGCTTGATGTTCATTTTTGCGATTAATAAAAATGCACCTCATAATCTTTAAACTCACCGTTTTCGTAATTAAACTTTGCGCTGAAAAATTTATCCTGAAACAGCCAATCAATAAAAATTTTATCTCCGTCCCAAAGGTTTAACGATGCAAGCCTTTCATTGGGAATCCATTCCAGCTTTCCTTCATTTGAATCTATCAGTTTGCCTTCAAATTCATCTGCTGTAAAAATAAATACATACCAATCTTCTACTTTATCGAACATCGGGAATGTAATGAATCCATGCATGCGCGGATTTTTCACAATTAAACCTGCTTCTTCTTTTATCTCTCTTACGGCACAATCTTCAGGGCTTTCACCCAGCTCGAACTTACCGCCTAAACCGTTCCATTTTCCTTCATGATAATCGTTCTTCTTTTTGTTGCGGTAAATCATTAAGGTTTTATTGTTCGTTTTATCCGTTACATAACAAAGTGTGGCAAGCTTCATTTTTAATCCAATTTTATTTAAATAAATATTGACAATTTTACCCCGCTAATTTATGTTAACGATGGAGGTATTAAAAATAATTCCTTTCTTTTTCAAAAAATTTTTTCTGCTTTTTGATTTGGCTCTTTTAAAAAAAATAAAAATATTATGCCCGTCGTTTTAATTAATTTATTTCAACTTAACGGCACAGGTACACTTAAATATAGGAGACATGTAATAATGGATGGATCAACGAAAAGGTCGATAGAAAACGCCCCGCAAGCTGACGAAGAACTGATCAACGAATACAGTACAGGGGAATTATCCGGACAAAATTTGAACGGATTTATTATAGAGAATTTTCAGTTAAGTCCCCGTAAAAAAGATGAGGACGATTACGATGACGATTTTGAAGATGAAGACGATTCGGATGACTTTGATGAGGACGATGATGAAGATAGTGAGGACGATGTTGACGATGAAGATATTTTTTCAGACGAACCCGATGAAGAGGATTTTTATGAAGAAGATTTCGACTTTGACGATGAGGACGAAGATCTATTTGACGAAGATGAAGAAACAAGCCTTAATTGATTTATAAACCGAGGTAGCTGCTCTTTAGCAAATAATTCTTTACATAGTCGGCAACTCCTTCTTCAAGCGATGAAATAGAATGAGAGTAGCCGGCTTTTTTTATTTTATCCAGCTTCGCTTCGGTAAAGTACTGATACTTATGAGCCAATTGGACAGGCATATCGATATATTCAATAGTTACCGGCTTCCCCAATGAATTGAAAATAGCAGTCACAAGATCATTCCATGATCGGGCTTTACCGCTTCCGACATTGTATATACCGTTTACGTCCTTATGCTCGAGAAAGAACAGCGTTATATCAACGGCATCTTTTATATAAAGAAAATCTCGTTTCTGCTCACCGTCTTTATAATCCTTATTTCGGGATTTGAATAATTTCACTTTTCCCGAATCACGAATCTGTTCGAATGCTTTGTGAACCACGCTGCGCATATCACCTTTATGATATTCATTCGGACCATAGACATTAAAATATTTTAATCCTGCCATTTGATTTAACAGTCCAATCTTGTAAGCCCATGCATCGAATAAGTTTTTGGAATATCCATACATATTTAGCGGTCTTAACTTCAAACAGTTTTGTTCGTCATCGTCAAAACCTATTGAACCATCGCCGTAAGTAGCCGCCGATGAAGCATAAATGAATTTTATTTTATTAGAAACGCAGTACCCGGCTAATCTTTTTGTATACTCAAAATTATTTTTTAAAAGAAGATCGGCATCTTTTTCTGTTGTCGATGAGTTTGCCCCCATGTGAATTACAGCTTCAATAGAGAAATCGTAACCGTTGTCTATCTTTTCAATAAATTCGTACTTATTTATAAAATCGGCATAATTAAGCGCTACCAGATTCTTCCACTTTTCATCTAATCCAAGTTCATCTACAATAATAATATCATTTATGCCCTTAGTATTTAACCGCCAAACTAAAGCGCTTCCGATAAATCCCGCGCCCCCTGTAACCACTATCATTAAGATACCTCTGAATTTTTTGATTGTTTTTTAATAGGATTCAATTTAATTATATTTGAATTACTTTCAAAGATGATGTGAAATTCTAATTAGAAATATATTTTAAAGAATTTTTTATGAGTGATAAACTAAAACTGATTACAGAAATATTAACAGATAGAATACTAGTTCTTGACGGCGCAATGGGAACAATGATTCAGAGCTATAAGCTTAGTGAAGAAGATTTTCGCGGAGAAAAATTTAAAGATCATCCTGTTGATTTAAAGGGAAACAATGACCTGCTTAGCTTGACGAAACCTGAAGTTATTAGAGAAATCCACAATACCTATCTTGAAGCCGGTTCGGATATTATAGAAACTAATACATTCAGCGCATCTCCTATATCACAGGCTGATTATAAGACCGAAGAAATTTCTTATGAAATGAATTTTGCCAGCGGTAAAATCGCAAAGGAAACTGCTGCGGAGTATACAAAGTTGACGCCCGATAAACCTCGCTTTGTTGCCGGAGCTTTAGGTCCTACCAATAAAACCGCATCAATTTCACCCAACGTAAACGACCCTGGATTCCGTTCCGTTTCTTTCGATCAATTAGCCGAAGCTTATTATGTTCAAGTAAAAGGATTGATGGATGCCGGTGTTGATATTCTTTTAATCGAAACAGTGTTTGATACCCTTAACTGCAAGGCAGCCATTTATGCTATCGAAGAATACTGCAAGCAATTTAACACCGAAATACCTGTAATGATTTCGGGAACGATTGTAGACCAAAGCGGGAGAACTCTATCCGGGCAAACTACCGAAGCTTTTTGGATATCGGTATCTCATACAAAAAATTTGTTGAGCGTTGGTCTTAATTGTGCATTGGGGGCTAAGCAGATGAGACCTTTCGTTGCCGATCTTTCTAGGATAGCAAGCTGCTTTGTAAGTGTTTATCCTAATGCCGGGCTTCCGAATGAAATGGGAGAATATGAACAGACCTCCCATGAAATGGCTTCCCTCCTTGAAGAGTTTGCTCAACAAGGTTTTTATAACATTGTTGGCGGCTGCTGCGGAACAACCCCCGATCATATCAAAGCAATTAGCAGCTTTATTCAAAAGTACAAACCAAGAAAAATTCCGCAAAGAAGCGATTATCTTCACTTAAGCGGACTTGAACCCTTAATAATAAGAGCTGAAACAAACTTTGTAAATATCGGCGAACGAACCAATGTGGCAGGTTCTAAAAAATTTGCAAGATTAATTTTATCAGGGCAATATGAAGAAGCCATAGCCGTTGCACGTAATCAAGTGGAAGGCGGCGCGCAAATATTAGATGTAAATATGGATGAAGCGCTGCTTGATTCCGAAGAGGCAATGAAAAAGTTTTTGAATTTGCTGCAAGCCGAACCTGATATTGCAAAGCTGCCGATTATGATCGATTCATCAAAGTGGACGGTAATCGAAGCGGGATTAAAATGCTTGCAGGGTAAAGGAATTGTAAATTCAATCAGCTTAAAAGAGGGTGAAGGCGAATTCATCGCACACGCAAAAAAAATTATGCAGTACGGTGCCGCAGTAGTGGTAATGGCATTCGATGAAAGGGGGCAGGCAGACACCTTCGAAAGAAAAATTGAGGTTTGCACCCGGGCTTATAAGCTGCTTGTCGAAAAAGTCGGCTTTCCTTCGCAGGATATTATTTTCGATCCGAATGTGCTTACTATTGCAACCGGCATAAAAGAGCATAATAATTATGCAGTCGATTTTATCGAAGCAGCAAAGTGGATTAAACAAAATCTTCCTGACGCCAAAGTAAGCGGCGGTATCAGCAATATATCCTTTTCTTTTAGAGGGAATGATTTGGTAAGAGAAGCAATGCACTCAGCTTTTCTTTATCATGCGATTAAAGCCGGTTTGGATATGGGTATCGTAAATGCCGGTCAGCTTGAAGTTTACGAAGAAATACCTTCCGAATTAAGAGGATTAGTTGAAGATATTATCTTAAACCGCCGGCAAGATGCTACCGAAAGATTAATTGAATTTGCCGAGCATGTAAAGCAAAAAGATAAAGCCTTCGTTAAAAAAGACGAATGGCGAAATGCACCGGTGCAGGAAAGATTAAAGCATGCATTGATAAAAGGTATTGTAGATTATATTGAGGAGGATACCGAAGAAGCCCGAAGGTTATATGAAAAACCGCTGCAGGTAATTGAAGGTCCATTGATGGATGCGATGAATATAGTCGGTGATCTGTTTGGTGCCGGAAAAATGTTCCTGCCGCAGGTAGTAAAAAGCGCCCGCGTTATGAAAAAATCCGTTGCATATTTAATTCCTTATATCGAGCAGGAAAAAAGCGAATCGAATGAAATTCGCGAGAACGGTAAAGTGCTTCTTGCAACCGTAAAAGGCGATGTTCACGATATCGGTAAAAATATTGTGGGTGTTGTGCTTGG
>CAZTDB010000041.1:0-10715 GCA_964612385.1 uncultured Ignavibacteriaceae bacterium | reverse complement strand
ACCCATCATTCGACCCACTTCTCCAACGCTGAACGGAGGAAAGTTATAATGAAGCATGAATTTTTTAGAATACTCTTCGGTTAAGCCATCAATTGACTGCTCATCGTTTTTTGAGCCAAGCGTTAAGGTGGTTAAGCTTTGTGTTTCACCACGTGTGAAAAGTGACGATCCGTGGGTGCGCGGAAGTATTCCAATTTCAATGCTGATTGGTCGAATTTCTTTAGTGTTTCTTCCATCTAACCTAATTCCTTCTTCAAGTATTCGCTTGCGCATCAGGTCTTTTTCCATATCGTGCAATATTTCGGAGATTACACTTTCTTGCCCGGGATATTTTTCTTCCAAAGATGAAACAACAAATTCCTTCAACTCTTTATTTTTTTCGCTTCTTTCCTCTTTAGATAGAATTGAATAGACAATTTCCCTATACTTATCAATAGCTATCTCATTGATTTCTTTTAAAAGCGCTTCGTCAATTTCTTTTTTTGCAAATGCTATTTTCGGTTTACCGGCTGCTTCTCTGAATTCATTCTGAAGCTGAACTAACTTTTTAATTTCATTATGCGCAAACTTTAATGTTTCGAGAAGCTCGGCTTCGCCTATTTCCTTTGCTTCGCCTTCAACCATCATGATTGAATCGGCAGTTCCGCCTACGACAAGCTCAATATCGCTAAGCTTCATTTGCTGATACGTTGGATTGACGATTAATTGCCCGTCAACTCTGCCAATCCTTACTTCTGCCATAGGTCCTTCGAACGGTATATCGGAAATCATAAGTGCTGCAGAAGCACCTACTGCGCCCAGTACATCCGATTCGTTTTCCCCGTCGTAAGAAACAACGAAGGCTATAACCTGTGTTTCGTTCTTAAATTCCTCCGGGAATAATGGTCTAATTGGTCTGTCGATTAATCGGGCGCTTAAAATTTCTTTCTCCGTCGGGCGTCCTTCTCTCTTTATATATCCACCGGGAAATTTCCCGGCAGCGGAAGTTTTTTCACGGTATTCAACCTGAAGGGGAAAGAAATCCTGGTCTTCTTTGGCTTCGGCGGCGGCAACGGCTGTAACCAGCACCATTGTATCTCCGTATCTAACCATAACAGCACCGCCTGCTTGCTTCGCGTATCTTCCTGTTTCAATAGAAAAAGTTTTTCCGCCTATTTCTACTTCTTTCTTTACTATCATTTCAATTCCTTTACTTTCTGATATTTAATGCCTTAATGATCGCTCTATATCTTTCTATATCTTTTTTCATTAAATAGGTAAGAAGTCTTCTTCTCTTGCCGACCATAGTCATCAAACCTCTTCGGGAATGATGATCTTTTTTATGAGCGTCAAAGTGGGAAGTAAGATCATTAATTCTTTTTGTTAATAATGCGATTTGAACTTCAGCTTTTCCTGAGTCTTTATTGCTGTTTCCGTAAGTTCTGATTATTTCGAACTTTTCTTCTTTGGTCATTTTATTGTTCCTGTTTTTGATTTACAATGTAACCCCAGAAATTACCGGGATTAATTAATTAGCTATTTGTTAATGTAAAAATATTTTCGTTTCGGAAAACCTGTTCAATCTGCAGATGTATAGCGGCGATTGAATATTTCGAGTCCCGCTTCTTTATCCTTATTCATTTGTACAACTAATTCTTCAGCTGAAGAGTATTTTTCTTCACCTCTGATTCTTTCGATAAGTGAAACTGTTATCTCTTCATCGTAGATATCTTCATCAAAATCATAAATATATACTTCCGGAACGACATCACCTGATTGATAAAAAGTTGGTCTTTTCCCGACGCTTAGCAGTCCAAGGAATTTTGAGTTTCGAACTTTAGCTTCAACTGCATAAATGCCCAAATAAGGCAGAAGCTTTTGGTGGTTATCGGGTTTAATATTTGCAGTCGGAAATCCTAATGCCCGTCCCCGCTTATCACCTTTAACCACAACACCTTTGAAAGAATAAGGTCTTCCTAAGTACATATTGGCTGTTTTCACGTCTCCACGCTGCAAAGCATTTCTAATTTTTGTGCTGGAGACACCTTCACCGTTTATTTCAAATGCTTCAACAGCAGTAACGTTAAAGGCGTAGCTTTTGCTTAGTTCAAGCAATGTTTTTTCATTGCCGGTTCTGTTTCTTCCAAAGTGATGGTCATGACCTATCACTATTTCTCTCAAACCAACCTGATCAATTATATACTGCTTAAAAAAATCTTCTGAAGAGAGCCTTGAGAATTCCTTAGAAAAATTTATTATCAAAACGTTTTCAACGTCTAACTGTTCGAATAATTGAAGTTTTTCATCTAATCCGGTTAAAATTTTGATATCATAATTGCTAGATACGACAGTTTTGGGGTGGGGGTTAAAAGTGATTATTAAACTTCGTCCACCGTGAAGCAAAGCTTTTTGCTTAACCGTTTCTAATATCTTTCTATGACCTAAATGAACGCCGTCAAAAGTTCCGATTGTTAGGGTAGTGTTGTCGTTCTTTACTATTTTCGATAAATCATCAAATATTTCCATGTATAACAATATTCAAACAATAACGTGCAAATATAACCCATTTAAACTATAAATAAAATTTAGCATTTGTTACCTTTTGGCAATTACTACGCGCTTCTTCCTATGTTGAATTTCGAAATAAATTCATCCGGTGTCAAAGATTCAGAGATACTGTAATTGCCTATATGAGTTCGTCTTAGCATGCCAAGCAAACCCCCGCAGCCAAGCTTTTTTCCCAAATCATGGGCTATTACTCTAATATAGGTTCCTTTTGAACATGTTATCTCAAAATGTATTTCGGGTAGTTTTATATTGTTCAGCTTAAAATCGTATATCGTAACTTTCCTGGCTTCCCTTTCAATAGTTTTTCCCTTCCGGGCATACTTGTAGAGAGATTTTCCCCCTGCTTTTACAGCCGAAAACATCGGCGGCATTTGCATTATATTCCCTGTAAAGCTTTCTGCCGCATCGATGATTTGTTCGGGGGTGATCATCTTCCATGAGTCGTTATAAACCGGTTCCGTTTCAAGATCCATTGAAGGCGATTCTTTCCCGAGAATAATTATCCCTTCGTATGTCTTGGGCATCTCCTGAAACCGGGATATTTGTTTTGTCATCCCCCCTGTACAAATTATCAGCAAACCGGAAGCAAGCGGATCAAGGGTACCGGCGTGACCGACTTTCTTTACTTTTATTGCTTTTCGGATTTTATAGACTACGTTAAAAGAGGTTATACCGGCAGGCTTATCTATCAGAATTGATGCCCCTGATTCAAAATCTATTCCGGCTATTTCAGAGGTTTCTTTTGTTATCATCCTCATGAATTTTCTTTATCAGGTTCTCTATCTTCTCAACATAATCTAACGTATCATCTACGAAGAATTTAAGCTCGGGCACAAATCTGATTCTAATTCGATGGGCAAGTTCGGTTCTGATTGCTCCTTTTACCGATTCGATCTTGGCGCTAACAAAATCTCTTTTATCTCTCTCGAAAACCGAAAAGTAGATTTTCGCAATTTTCAAATCGTGGCTGATCTTTACATTGGTAATAGTGATCAAGCCAAATGCGGGGTCCTGAAACTTGTTTAAGAAAATCAAGCTGATTTCTTCTTTTATCAAATTTTCAATTTTATCTATTCTGTAAGACATAGTATTCAACTCCTTTCGTTAACAGAAGAAACGGGCAGATTCTAAAAAAGAATTACACCCCCAGAGCTTATAATTTTAATGTTTTATGCTAACTTCTTTTTCGTTTCAATAATTTTATATGCTTCAATTATATCGCCTACTTTGATATCATTGAAATTAGCTATGTTCAAGCCGCATTCATAACCGCTGTCAACTTCACGCACATCATCCTTAAATCTTTTTAACGATGCGATTTCACCTTCGTGGATAACTATTCCTTCTCTGATTAGTCTAACTTTACTATTACGGGTAATTTTTCCTTCCTGAACATAGCAGCCTGCAACCGTACCCACCTTCGGCACTTTAAAAGTTTCTCTAATTTCCACTGTCGCCGTAACTTCTTCCGAGAGAACAGGTGAGAGCAATCCTTCTAAAGCTGCTTTTACTTCATTGATGGCATTGTATATTACGCTGTAAAGACGAATATCAACCTTTTGAGTTTCAGCAAGCTTTCTTGCGTTGAGATTTGGTCTTACATGGAAACCTATAATAATGGCTTCTGAGGCTGCCGCTAAAAGCACATCGCTTTCGGAGATACCGCCTACTCCTTTGTGAATTACTCTTACAATTACTTCTTCATTTGACAGTTTCATTAAAGAATCGGATAAAGCTTCGACCGACCCGTCTACATCACCTTTTACTATAAGCGGAAGCTCTTTAACCCCGCCAATACTTATCTGCTTGCCTATCTCTTCAAGTGTAAGATGGTGAACCTGCTTTTGATCTTGTTCGCGTTTTAGCTGCTGCCTTTTTATTCCTATTTCTCTTGCCATTCTTTCTGATTCAACAACTACGAATGTATCGCCTGCTTGCGGAGCGCCTTCAAAGCCAAGCACTTGCACCGGCGTGGAAGGCGGTGCTTCCGTCACTTTGTTTCCTCTTTCATCGAACATGGCTCTTACTTTGCCTTGATAAATACCGGCTACAAACGGATCTCCTACCTGCAGCGTTCCTTTTTGAACTAATATAGTGGCGGTTACACCTCTTCCTTTATCTAATTCAGATTCAACTACCACACCACGTGCTTCACGGTTAGGATTTGCTTTCAGATCTAACAGCTCGGCTTCGAGAAGTATTTTTTCGAGAAGTAATTCGATATTCAATCCGGTTTTAGCGGATATTTCGACTGATTGATATTTACCACCCCATTCTTCAACTAAAATGTTTCTATCGGCTAACTGTTGTTTTATCTTTTCGGAATTTGCCCCCGGTTTGTCGATTTTATTTACGGCTATAATTATAGGTACTGAAGCTGCCTGAGCATGGTTTATTGCTTCGACTGTTTGAGGCATCACGGCATCATCGGCTGCTACAATAAGTACAACTATGTCGGTAAGCTGTGCGCCGCGTGCTCGCATGGCGGTAAAGGCTTCGTGTCCGGGAGTATCCAAAAATGTGATATATTTTCCATTGCCAACATCTACTTTATATGCACCGATGTGCTGTGTTATTCCGCCGGATTCGCCGGCTACTACATTCGTTCTTCGTATGTAATCCAAAAGCGATGTTTTACCGTGGTCAACGTGCCCCATTATTGTTACCACCGGAGAACGAAATTCAAGCGTATCGGGTAGGTCCGGCTTATCTTCCAAAGCTTCGGATGTATATTCTTTTTGAAATTCAACTTCGAAGCCAAATTCATCCGCAACTAACGTAATTGTTTCTACATCCAGCCGCTGGTTTATCGAGACCATCAGCCCTAATTCAATACATTTTGAAATTACATCGCTCACCGGCACATTCATCAAGTTTGCCAATTCATTTACTGCTATGAATTCAGTAACTAAAACTTTATTTAGATCGCGCACTTTTTCTTCCAACCGTTTCTCTTCTTCGGCTTCCCTTTCTTTTCTTTTCTTCTTTCTAACACTTGCTCTTCCGGCAACTACTGAATCTTCCATACTAAGCAGGGTTTTCCTGATTGCTGCTTTAACTTCTTTTTGATCAATTTCAAAACGTTTAATTCGTTTTTTCTTTTTTACAAGAGGAATATCTTCTACAGGAGCTTCGGCAGTTTTCTTTCGAGCTTTCGGTTTCTTTTTCTTTTTTACTAATTCGACCTGTTCGGGTTTGGTTTCTTCCGCCTTTTTACCTTCTTTTTCTGCCTTCCCGGCTTTTTCTTCTTTCTTCTTGTCTTTCTTCTTAACATCTAAATCGATTTTGCCTACAACCTTAAGACCTTTTTTCTTCTTAGCTTCTGCCTGTTTGGGAGAAATAAATTTTCCCGTTTTTTCTTCTTCCGCCTCCACCTGTTCGGCAGCTTCGACTGTATGGATTTCTTGTTCGACAGTTTCTGCGGCGGCTTTTATTTCAACTTCCCCGGGTGCGGTTTCTTTTTCCGGTACTGGAGTTTCAGAAACTTTTTCTATTATGATTTCGGGTTCGGGTTTCTCAGGTTCTTCAGGAATTTTTACAGCAGTTTCACCTTTTTCTTTTTCTAATTTCTCTTCGCGCTTTTTCTGAAACTCGGCAATTTTTTTATAATGCTTCTCTGCTTTTTCAATATCCTTTTTAAAATGATTCGTAATATCGGCGAGCATCTCATCTGTGAGTATAGACATGTGCGACTTAACTTCGTGACCTTTCTTTTGTAAGAATTCTACGAGATGATCGGCAGCTAAATTGTATTCAGATGCAAGTTTATAAATTCGAACTTTTTTTGATTTAGTTTCAGCCATATTATCCTTGATTTCTGTAAAAGCTATTCTTCCTCTTCGAATTGAGATTTAATAATTTCAAATATTTCTTCAATCTTCTCCTCGTCAAGCTCTTCTATTTCTCTTAGTTTTTCAGGACCGGCTCTCAGTACTTCGATTGCCGTATCGTACCGGTGATTTATCAGCAGTTCATATATATCCGCACCCAATTCCTCTTTCAAATCAATCAGCTCAATATCTTCTTCATATTCTTCGAAGGCTTTTTCTTCTCTTAAGATTTCGATATCGAATCCGGTAAGCTTAATAGCAAGACGAATATTTACACCGTTTCTGCCAACTATCAGAGAAACTTGATCTGTATCCGCAGTTACTATAACTTTTTTATTTATTTCGTCAAGCTCAATTTGTTTCAGCTTTGCCGGTGCAAGTGCACGCTGAATAAATATCATCGGGTCTTCGGAGTAATTAATAACATCGATATTTTCATTATTCAATTCTCTTACAATAGCATGTATACGAACGCCTTTCATACCAACACATGCGCCTACGGCATCTATTCGTTTGTCTTGAGACTCGACCGCAATCTTTGCACGCTCGCCGGGTTCGCGTGCTATTGCTTTTATTTCTATGATGCCGTCATAAATTTCCGGGATTTCGATTTCAAAAAGTCTGCGTAAGAACATATTATCCGATCTGGAAATAATAATTACGGGACCGCTGTTTCCCTTCTTAACTTCTTTTACTATCGCCCTAATAGTTTCACCTTTTTTGTAGCGTTCAAAGGGAATCTGTTCCTGGCGCGGAAGAAGAAGTTCATTCTTATTATGATTAACAAGTATATCGTTCTTTCTTATTTGATAAATATCCCCCACTACAATTTCACCGAGAAGCTCTTTGTATTCGTTATAAATAATCTCTTTTTCTATTTCTCTTATTTTTTGATTAAGATTTTGTTTGGCAAGAGTGATAAGCCTTCTGCCTAAAGAGGACAGGTCAAGCTTTTCGACGTAATCTTCGCCCACTTCTAATTCATCTTCATTCCCTCGTTTGTTTACTTCATCAATGTTAATCTGTGTATTTGGATCTTCAACAACATCCACAATTTCACGTTCGAGAAAAATTTCTATGTCACCTCTATCCATATTTACAACAACATCGTATTTTGCTTCATCGCCGTATTTTTTCTTTACCAGCAATCCAAAAATTTCTTCAAGGATATTTGCCAGCACATCTTTATCGATACCTTTATCTCTTACCATTTGGGCAAAAGATTCGACAATCTCATAATTCATTTTATTTAGTCCTCCATTAAGAAAAACTTACTAATACTTTAGCTGATTTTATTTTATTAAAGTTTATTATTTGCTCGGTGTTTTTATCCAACTTGAAAAGCAGTTCATCTCCATTAATGCCTAACAGAACCCCGGTTAATTTTCTTATAGTTTGATCATCTTCCCGGTACGATATTTCAAATTTTCTGTTAATATGCTTAGGAAACTGCTGTAAAAACTTCAGCGGTCTATCAACACCGGGGGTAGAGACATCCAATCTATAAGAAGATTCTATTAACGAATGCTCGTCAATTTTATTGCTCAACAATCTGCTGAGTGCTGCAAGGTTTTCGGCTGAAACGTTTTTTTCGCCGTCGATAAAAATTTCGATAACCTTGTTTCTTTGGCTCCCTCTTATTACAAGATCAATAAGGAAGAAGCCTTGTTCTTCGATGATCCCACGAAGAAATTCGTTAATTTTAGTATTAAAATATTGCATACAAATAAAAATCGCCCTAAAAAGGGCGAAAAACACGCCGAAACTTAACACTAATTCGCCGAATATGCAAGGAAAATTTGGAGGGCGAGGGTGATTGCCCTAATCAATTTGTTTATCATTCCCACAGCTTTATTTGAAAACTTAAATTTAAAATGATGCCGTGAGAAGCGAAATCTTACTGCAAAGCTATTCTAAGAAAAATTTAAATCATAGAATTTTTTTATTTGCTTATTCGATTTAATTCAATATATTGACTTGCAAATCGGAATATTTTAAATAAAAATAATGCGGCTTAAATTAAAACTTACAGCTAAGGATTCCGAAAGCATTCCCCTCAATTACAACCACTCGCTTTCTGCTGCAATTTACAATTTGTTAAAGCTTGGCTCAAACGAATTTGCTCATTTTCTTCACGAGATAGGATACAAAGCAAGCAGCAAAACTTACAAGTTGTTCACCTTTGCACTAAAGTTCGAATCGACAGTTTTATCCGGCAGCAGACTTCAATTCAAATCGCCCGCTGCTTACTTATATGTGTCATCGCCTTTAATTGACGATTTCATAAAAAATTTTGTAATCGGCACTTTCGAGCAGCAAACAATAGAGTTATTTACCGAATTTACAAAAACAAAATTTATAATTAACCAGGCGGAAATTATTCCGACGCCTATGTTCCAGGAGCAAATGCATTTCTCATTAGTTTCGCCGTTAGTTTTATCCATCAATAAAATAATTGGGGGCTCGGCATTACAATACTACTTCCGGTACGATGATGACATTAATGAAATGAACCGGATATTTCAAAAGAATTTAATGAACAAGTATGAAGCAATTACCAATACCAATTATATCGGACGGGGAGTAAAATTCACCTGGGATGAAGATTATATAACGAGCGCAATAAAGAAACGCAAGCGGTTGTCGAAGAAAATATCCATAACAAAAGAGATAACAAATCCGATAGAGATCATCGGTATTTTTTGTCCCTTTAACATAGAAGGGGATCCCGAATTGATGAAAGTCGGTTACGAAAGCGGCTTTGGTGAAAAGAACTCAATGGGATTCGGGATGGCTTACGCTGATTGATTACAAGATTGAAAGCCTGTGTTAAAAACATTTCGGAAATGTTGTGAAGATTGAAAACACATTATCTGAAAAATAATTTTGAACCAAAAAAAGAAGAAGTAATATGACTAAAGAAGAAAAAACATTAATAGTTGGCGCACTTAAAGGAGAAAAGAATGAAAAATGAAGATTTGCTTTATGTTGCGGCTTTACTCCACGACATCGGAAAGTTAATTGAACGTGCTAAAAACGGCAATTGGAGAGATGAGGCAAATAAGTATGTACAAAGAAAGGAAGCATCACAAAATCATGCTCATCGCAGATATTCCGCTGCTTTTATAAATGAATTTAGAAGTAAAAAGGATATTTTTACTGATTCTGTGGAAGAACTCATTCTCCATCATCATAATGATATCCCAAGCGAAGTTGAATATTACCTATCTATAGACCAAAGAGGATTTCTTCAAAAATTAATTCGAATTGCAGATGATTTAGCTTCTGCTGAAAGAGCTGAAGATGAAAAGCTTGAACCAGGAAAATACTACAAGGCAAATTTGGAAATACCATTTAATGATATTCAAATAACATTAAATTCGAATTCTTTTAGCAAAGATTTTAAGCTTGATAAAAAATATTATTATAAAAAATCAACTTTAAGAATTGATGAAAAGGATCAATTTCCGATAACTGATACTGAAAGTGAAGACAATAGATATAATGAACTTCTAAATAACTTTCTGAAGGAATTTCAAAATATAGAAGATTACGAATCTTTATTATCATTAATGGAGAAGTATCTGGTTCATATTCCGGCACAATCGCCTTTTGAAATAAATGGCAAACAGTTTCTTTATAAACCCGATATTAACTTGTATGATCATTCCAGGGTAGTAGCTGCTATTGCTATTATTTTATATGAAGAATTTCTCAAGGGTTCGTATAAAGGGAAAGAAAATAAAATTCTTACTAGTTCATATAAAAATGAACTTAATAATCCCGCTATTTTAATTTGTGGAAATGTTAATGGAATACAAGACTTCATTTTTGATGTGAGATCAAAGAAGGCCGCCAAAAATCTTAAAGGACGTTCATACTTTGTTCAAATTTTAACTGATATTACTGCTAAATATATCATTGATAGATTTGAGTTAAAAACAGCCAATATACTATATAATGGAGGAGGCAACTTTTTTATTCTCGCTCCAAATTTTAGAAAGGCAGATTTAGGTGAAATCAAAGATAAAATAGCTTCATCATTAATTAATACAGGATTATACTTATCAATTGGTTATTCTGAAGTTAATTTTGATGACTTTAAAAACTTTGGGAAAGTTTTTGACTCTGCGGTAAAAGCATCAAATGCTGAAAAAAAGAAAAGATTTAAAAATTTGACCTTTGAAAAAGTATTTGAACCTTTTCAACAAAAAATCAGAGGTGAGGAAGATTATTTTGAATTAACAGAAGCACTTCAAAAAGCAAATAATTATTTTTAAGGAAACGATGATAATACTACAACAACAAGTAAATGGGAAAGAGTTTTTAATGAATTTG
>CAZTDB010000040.1:0-10819 GCA_964612385.1 uncultured Ignavibacteriaceae bacterium | reverse complement strand
CAAAAAACAACGATCAGATTTATGGTACACCCGCACCGGCAGTAGGACACATGATTGTTCAAAGTCCGATAGTAAAGGCTGAAGAGACCGACAGCGCCCGTTATCAAGTCGGCTGGATTAGAGGGTACAAAAATTTGGGAATGACTTCGTTTGCGCCCATTCATAAGATTACTATCGGTTTAATAATGGATATACCCCATGGAAAATATGAGGGAACGCTTCAATTCTACAATATAATGCAAGGATTGAAAAACTACGGTGATTCGCAAATAAATCCGCTCACAGGTGAAGCCACTGTGTATGGTTTATCCGGTGATCCCGAGACCGGTATAGGCTGGTATGAAGGAGAAGGTTGGCCCGGTGGACCAACCGCATTCGACAGAAGATACGTAGTGAATTCCGGACCATTCAATATGGCACCGGGCGATACACAAGAAATAGTTATTGCAATATTCATGGCGCAAGGAACAGATCATAAAAACAGTGTAACAAAGCTTAAAGAAAAAGCCGCTTCCATTCAAGAATTTTATAACACTGATTTGGTAACAAGCATAAGCAGTAATGAAAGACAGACATATTCTTTCGAACTTTATCAAAACTACCCCAACCCATTCAATCCAACCACAAAAATAAAATTTACATTACCCCTTGTAGAGACGGGGCATGCCCCGTCTCAACTAGTGAGACTGAAAATATATGATTTACTTGGCAGAGAGGTTGCCACGCTCGTTAACGAACCAAAATCTCCCGGTACTTATGAAGTAGAATTCGACGGTAGTAATCTGTCAAGCGGAGTTTATTTTTACAGAATTGAAGCGGGAGAGTTTATTAGTGTGAAAAAGATGGTGCTGGCAAAATAAAAAAAACCTAGAATTGATTTTGTGTTAAAGAAATATTTTATCTTAAAAGAAAGAGAGGTAAGTTCATTCAACAAAATAAATGAGCATCTTGTTGGATAAAGAACAAAATTGAATTTGTTACTCTCTTTAGTTAAATTGAATTTAAAAGAACGCTTAAAATTATCTTTTTAAAATCATGAAACTGAATAATCAAATTGGATTATTGTTTTTTAGTAAAGTCCTATCGATAACTAGTTTATATTCAAAAGAGCGTAAGGAGTTTATTAAATTCATTTGTATTAACATCATTCTTTTATTTACGCAATTTATTTCGTGTACAGATAATATAACCGATAGTGGAAAACGAAATACTATCTTTCCTATAACTCCGGTTTACTTTGGCAATCCTGCCTGGCATCCGACGAGTAATTGGATCGCCGTAATACATTCTGACAGTTTTGATATTAATGAAGATAGAATAAATGATGGATATTTCTCGGGTGTCTGGTTAATTAATGCTGAGACGGGACAGAAAAAACCTTTTCTTAATTATCATCCCAGCTGCTTTTCTTGGAGCAAGGATGGTAGTAAGCTTGCAATGACGTTGGGAGGACAGATTTATACAATAGATATTATAAATATTAATCCGATTGTAATTGATACCGCAAGTTTAACACAATTAACATACGAGAGCGGTTATTATCCATCTTTCAGCCCGGATGGTAAATGGGTTGTATATGATTCAAGACAGGATTCACCGGGTCAAAATTACATTTGGAAAATGCGTTCCGATGGAAGTGAAAAAAAATGTATTAGTATTAAAGGTACGGGTGAATGGAGAATGCCTGATTGGTCACCTAAAGAAAATGTTATTGTTCATCAAAGAGCCGTTATTGATTTCGGAGCTGAAATATATTTAATGGATACTATGGGAGTAGAAATAAGGCGACTAACATTAGACTCTAATTATGATCAACATCCAAAATTTACAAAGAATGGTGAAGTCATAGGTTTTCTTTCTTCTCCACGAAAAGGTGCAAGAAAAATCAGACTGATAAATAGTGACGGAACAAATTTGAGAGATATATCACCGGACTGGGTATATGAATTTGATTTCAGCCCTGATGACTCAAAAATAGCATTTGTTCTTTGGGGATCAGATTCGTCTGTCGGTAATGGACAACTCTGGATTATGAATTTTGATGGCTCCGGTTTAACTCAATTAACTAATTTTAAACCTTAAATGTATTTGAGAAGATTGGAAGTTAGCAATTCAGATACAGCCATAAATAATTATGATGCAGGAATACATAAGATAATCTTTGATGGAAAAGACCTTCCAGGGGGGGTATACATTTATAGATTATATGCAAAGTCTAAAGAAACAGGTAGTTTCTTTACTGACACAAAGAAGATGATATTAAGCAAATAAAAACAGAGTAGAGACGGGGGCATGCCCCGTCTCTACAATTTTAATTAAATCTCAAACTTTATCCCTTGCGCCAACGGTAAAGCTGTTCCAAAATTTATAGTGTTCGTTTGCCTTCTCATATAAGCTTTCCACGCATCGGATCCGGATTCGCGCCCGCCGCCGGTTTCTTTTTCACCGCCGAAAGCACCGCCTACGACGTGAAGAAAATTTTAGGTACGTTAAAAAGCGAAAAAGTAGACGGAGTGATAATCGATCTTCGCAATAACGGCGGCGGTTCGTTGGAAGAAGCAATTAAGTTAACCGGCTTGTTCATCGAAGGCGGTCCTGTAGTTCAAGTAAGAAATTCAGAAGGGGCTGTTGATGTTGGTAAAGATCCCGATCCCGATATTGTTTACGATGGTTCGCTCGGTGTGCTTGTAAATCGATTCAGCGCATCCGCATCCGAAATCTTTTCCGGAGCAATTCAGGATTATGAACGAGGCATTGTATTAGGCGAACAGACATTCGGGAAAGGAACCGTGCAAAATCTGATTGTCCTCAATAGAATCATGTCGATTAGTGTACAAAAAAATGGGGCAGGTAAAGCTTACTGTAGCTAAGTATTACAGAATAAACGGCGGAAGCACTCAGAATTTAGGTGTGGTTCCGGATATACTGTTTTCCTCCCCTATCGACCCGAACGAATTCGGTGAGAGTGCATATTTGAGTGCTTTGCCTTGGGATCAAATATCTTCCACCGATTATAAAAAGGTTAAGGAATTAAATTATCTGATCTAGGAACTATTGGCAAAAAATGAGGATAGAATAAAGAAAAATCCGAATTTCGATTATCTGCTTGAATCCATTGAAGAGCAAAAAGAAGCAAGAAAAAAAGTTAAGTTTCAATTAATTAAAAAGTACGCAGAAAAGAGAAAGAAGAATTAGAGTAAAAAAGATTTAAAAGAGAAAATGAACGGCGTGCACGGTTAGGATTAAAGCTGTTGGAAAAAGGTGAAACACCTAAAGCAGATGATAACGAAACCGATCCTTTCTTAAAAGAAACCGGGCATATACTTGCCGATTTGATTGTGTTAAGCTAAACGAATTTTTTGTCTTGCGGCTGGGAAAATTTTTCGTCCGTTTTTGCTATTATCATTCTCCTTCCTGTCATATCCTTTTCCATGTGAATAATTATATCTCTTGACTTTAATTATTATTTGAATAACTTACGATTAGAAATTATAACTACGGGGTCGTTTATGAAAAAGAAACATATTCCTCCTTTTTGCAAATAGAGTAATTAAATTAATAACAAAGAATTAAACTTAGATTTATATAAGCATCCTTTTAAAATTTTATTTTTCTTTGTGAAAGCGAAAATGATGGGAACAGATCAAAAGAAATATTTTTTTACTGCTAACTATCTTCTTAACTCTTCAAGAGTTATTTCATCTATTTTTATTATTGCACTTCAAATTTTCTTTTTTCATTCATGCGAAGATAATTTAACGGATCCGAAAGATGATGGTCTCGGCTTCGGACATATTCCTCCCATTTATTTCGGTACTCCTGCGTGGCATCCTAAAAGCAATTGGATAGCTGTCACTCATTCCGATAGCATCGATACAAATAGCAATGGAATAAATGATAAAGCTTTTTCCGGTGTTTGGTTAATTAATGCAGTGAGTGGTCAGAAAAAACCTTTCCTAGATTTTAATGTTAGCTGGCTTGCCTGGAGCAGAGATGGACATAAGCTGGCAATGGTTATAGGCGGTCAAATTTATACTATAAATATTCCAAGTATTGACCAAGTAGAGATAGATACTGCAAGTTTTAAGCAATTAACTCATGAGAGCGGATATTTCCCATCGTTCAGTCCGGATGGACAATGGATAGTTTATGATTCCGGGGAAGATTCACCGGGACCGAACTATGTCTGGAAAATGCGTTCTGATGGAAGTGAAAAAAAATGTATTAGTATTAAAGGTACGGGTGAATGGAGAATGCCTAATTGGTCACCTGAGGAAAATGCTATTGTTCATCAAAGAGCAGTAATCGATTTCGGAGCTGAAATATATATAATGGATACCCTGGGAGTTGAAATCAGACGACTTACATTAGACTCTAATTATGATCGTTATCCAAGATATACAAAGTCGGGTGAAGTAATAGGGTTTCTTTCCAAGTCATTAAATGGCCCAAGAAAAATTATGCTGATAAATACTGACGGAACGAATTTAAGAAACGTATCCCCGGACTGGGCATATAAATTTGATTTCAGCCCTGACGACTCAAAAATAGCATTTGTTTTATGGGGTCCGGATTCATCGGCTGTAGGAAACGGACAACTTTGGATTATGAATTTTGATAGTTCCGGTTTAACTCAATTAACTAATTTTAAACCTTAAATGTATTTGAGAAGATTGGAAGTTAGCAATTCAGATACAGCCATAAATAATTATGATGCAGGAATACATAAGATAATCTTTGATGGAAAAGACCTTCCAGGGGGGGCATACATTTATAGATTATATGAAAAGTCTAAAGAAACAGGTAGTTTCTTTACTGATTCAAAGAAGATGATATTAAGCAAATAACGACAAATGTCGTAATTGTAAATAAAAAACAGAGTAGAGGCGGGGTATCAGCCGCAGCAACGCCGTGTCGTGACAAGTGCCCCGTCTTTACAACTAGTGAGACTGAAGATTTATGATTTACCCGGCAGGGAGGTAGCCACGCTCGTTATCGAACCAAATCTCCCGGTACTTATGAAGTAGAATTCGACGGTAGTAATCTGTCAAGCGAAATTTATTTTTACAGAATTGAAGCGGGAGAGTTTGTTGGTGTGAGAAAGATGGTGCTTCTAAGATAACGATACTAATAAACCTCCGAGGTTTGTGCTGCTTCTTGCCATGGAAAACTCGGAGGTTTTGCTCTCACTTGTGTGGTGTGAGTTATTAACTCACCTTACGCTGATTAATAAATACTTTGAAGGTCACTGGCTTCAGACTTTCAAGGTTGCGTACAAATTCGGCATCTTTTCCCGAATGCTTTCGGGATCATCTAACAAGGTCTAATACAATGACCTTGTCAAGTTGATCCTTTGGAAAGGATAATCGTAAAGTGAGTTATAACTATAATTCTATTTTACGGGTACCGGAGACCAGCTTGGATAAAGATCAAACCCGGAGGTTAATTTTTGCAAGTCGGTTCCGTCTGCATTAACAATACCTATTCCGTATATCCCGCCTGAGGCTGAAAAAAACAAGATCTTGGTTCCATCGGGTGACCAGGTGGGATAAGATGCGTTAGAGTTATTTGTTAAACGTACCAGATTAGTTCCGTTGATGTTTATTTTATAAATATCGGCTGCGCCTCCTCGGTTGGAAATATAAGCTATCTTCATTCCGTCCGGGGAACAATTCGGCATAATATCACTTGCAGCATCATTTGTTAACCGCAGCAAATTTGCACCATCCGCGTCAATCACGTACACTTCATTATTACCATCGCGCTGAGAGGAGAACACAATTTTCTCTCCAACCGGGGACCAGCTCGGATATCGATTGCCCTGTGCATCATGGGTTAATTGCAACTTATTTGTGCCATCCTTATTCATAATAAAAAGCTGGCGCGGCTGCCCCGACAAAAAAGCAATGCGATTACCATCGATCGACCATATCGGTGAGGACCCATCTGACAATATCTGTTTATTACTTCCGTCTGAATTCATCACATAAATTCCGCCGCCTATTAATGGTTCCTCTAAGGCTGCTGCAAACGCAATTTTATCTCCAGCCGGAGCCCAAACTGGTCTCTCGTCATAATCATCACCTGCGCTGTTATTTATGCGTGATTCGTTTGTGCCGTCTGCATTCCTAATATAAATTCCGTAATCACCTTTTCCGGTGCCTTGAACATAAGAAAGTTTTTCCCCATCAGGCGACCATTCGGGGTAAAAGCTCATTAAGCTATCACCTGTAAATCGATTCAAGTTTGTACCGTCTAAATTCATTATAAAAATCCCGATATCGTGTTCGCCGCGATATGCAACAAAGGCTATCTTATATTTTCTATACTCTACTTGAGACGGTTCTGTTATAGTGCTTTTACATCCCCATATCCAGCATAAAATATTAACTAATAAAGCAGTTAAAAATTTTTGAAATGAAAAGTTGATCTACCTTTTACAACTCCTTTTATTCATGTTTACAAAATGAAAAGTATTATTATTTTAATAGAAGCATCTTCTTCACTTCAGTGAATGTTCTGCCTTCGCTTTGTGCGGTAAGCCGATAAAAATATACACCGCTGCTCAAGCTGCCGGCATTCCATTCAACTGACTTGTATCCGGCATGCTGTGAATCGTCTATTAGAGTTGATACAAGCTGTCCTACTATATCGTATACCTTCAGAGTTACTCTGCTTGTTACTGGAAGATCATAGCGAATTACAGTTACGGGATTGAACGGATTCGGATAGCTCTGCATCAATCGAAATTCTTTAGGTAATTGTAGTCCGGTTTCAACATCTGTAACCGCACTGCCTGTAAGTTGAATACTGTATGGATAATTCATCAGGTCTGATGACAGCACAAAGAGTGTATCTGTAAACATTCCGCCTACACTTGGAGTAAATTCCAATAAAACTGAGCAAGAGTCGTTTAGATCTAATACAGTATTTGAACACAAGTCGGATGCAACAGCAAACGGTAAATCGGCAGGAATAATCCCCCAAACAGCAAGTTTATATCCGCCCACATTCTTCAGCCAAATAGTATCTGCAAAGGTTTGATTGGGTTCGATAAGCGGAAATGTTACAAGCTGTTTTGAAGCGGCAATAGCGGGAGCGCCAATTGTATGAACAACTTCAGGGGTAAGTATTGGAGGGTTGAAATCAAAAACAATAGATGCCTTATTTCGGATTTCGGTACCAAGCGGAAGATTAGGTTTAGGCAAAATTGCAAAACGAACGAATCCCTCTCCTTCAGGTGGTTCTTCATTTGGTGGAAGATTGATACCGGTAAAGTTGAATGTAACCGTACTCCCGGAAATATCATAAGTGAAAACAGCGGGATGACTTGTTGAAACTATTTGAAGAGTAGAAGGAATGAAGCTGCTGTCGAGAACATCAGTAATTACCACGTTTTCAGCAGGTGCAGTTGCTTCTTTCTTATTTTCAAAGCGAATTAAATATTCAATCGCATCATTTGCATTTTCCAGAGGGATAAAGAAACGAACGCAGTTTATTGAATCGTTAACAATACCATATTCGCAAGGGTAAGATGAAATAGTTGATTTGTCATTGGGGTCCCATGGTCCGACAACCTGACCATTCCATGTTTGATTATATGCTGGGGCTTGACTGCAGGGAGGTTCTTCAGTAAGTGCTTTAATTAAAACTGTTCGAGCTGTTAATCTGCCGCGCCATTCCGAGCTAATTCTTTCTTGAAGCCGTGCCTGCGCTTCGTCGTTTCCTCGAATCATATCTGCCTGCTGTTTTACATGTGCCTGCCATGAATTCATAAAGTCACCCACTAATTGCACAGCACATTCTAAAATCGATTGCGCGATTCCTACCCAACCGGGAATTTGTAAAAGATGAGATGCCAACGTTTTTAATATTTTTAACGGGTCTTGCGCATCTTTTAATTCTTTCATTATTGCATCAAGTACATTATCTAATAAATTTGGATCGCCGCCTTGCCCGTAATGACTGCGAATTTGATCGCCGAGATTATTGCATATAGAATTAATTAATACACTTACTAACATTCCTTTTGCTTGATCGCGTGCCGCACCGCCTAATCCGTTGGCAGTCACTTGTCTGTTCTGACCGAATGCCGGACGATTATCCTGTCCGTCAAGGAAAGATTTAGCAAGGGGTAAATCAGGGGGGAAGAAAACATTTTCGGGCGAGATTCCCCACCAGAGCGGTATTGATATTTCCTTACGTGGAAGCAGTGGAACGAGTAAACGAACGGAAGTTTTATCTTCTTCGGTCTCGCTGTTCCATATATCCTGTCCTACGCGCAAACGTAATAAACCGGGATCAGGAGGATTTAAATTTATCAACAATAATCCGTCGGAATTACCCATGTTATAGACAGTTAAATAATTTACACGAGCATTTCCGGGGGGAAGTATCGGAAATCCGCGAATTCCATCCCAATCGTAATCTGCCCAAATAATTGCAAGATCGATAAAGACAGGATAATTGGCTGCGCTTCCTTCACTGTTTTGAACAATCATTTCCCATCTGCCGAAATTTTCGGGATTTGTAAGATCAAATTGGGCAATTATTAAATTGTAAGTGTTCGACAATATTGTGCCGGCAATATCGCCCTCAATCATTTTATTTAATAAACCGCGGCTAAGCCTAACTGTTACTGATGTGTCAAAGTTTCCGCCGTATATAAAGAAGATAGTATTCGCACCCTGCGTAACAGTATCAGGATTGACGCGTGTTATGTACGGAGTTCCCAATGAATCACCGCAAACAAAAAAGTAAGGAACCTCTGACCAGGGTTCAAAGCTGAACGTTCCACCGTAAGGAGCGCATAATTCGTCTCCATCACCTGAACCGATTCCTCCGGGTCCTGAATTGCTTCCCCACCAGTTATTTTGAATAACAATATTGCCGCTGCCGGTATGATTGAAAGCGCAACCTCCATTATTAGAGATTTTATTGTTCTGAATGGAAACCAAATTACCATTAAGCTCTATCCCATCTTCACCATTGGAACTGATGGTGTTGCAATCAAGGGTTAAAAAGCCGGAGTCACCGATATATAAATTCATTCCGTCTTTATTATTCGCAATTATCCAGCTATTGGTAATGCTGAGATTTCCTTGAGCACTGTTTCCTATGTATCCTTGAATCCCGTCTCCGCCGCTGCTGCTGATGACAGATTGGTCAATTATAAAATTAGCCGGGTCTTGCAAGTAAAGCTGTGCGGTCTCGAATTGTCCGCCGTATTCAATATCGCAATGCAAAAAGCTTCCGATGCTGCCCGAACGGAAGATAAGGTAGTACCATGATTCACCGGGTAAACTTGAGGTGAAACGAATTCTATCCGTACTCGTACCTTCCGCAATAAGATTTCCTGAAATGTCCATGCCTGCAGATTCCTTAAGGTAAACAGTCAGCCCCGGTGTTAAAGTAATACTCGCACCCGAAGAAATAGTCAACCAATTTTCCATCAAAATATCATGAGAATAAGTGCCGGAAAGAGTACTATACCCGCCAATCAGTTCGATACCATCAAAAGCATTTGCTTCTAAACTACCACCGGCAGGATAAATATTCGGACCTAACTTATAAGCCGAACCTCTATTGTTTTTAAGTGTGTTGTTTGTGAGGGCGGCTGTTCCGCTGTCATAGAGAGTCAGCTCAATTCCGTTATCCGTATTATCGTTGAAGCTGCTATTCGTAATGGTTAAGGTTCCCAAATTGGCAGAACCCAAATAACCTTGTAACCCGTCACCGGCACTTTGAGAAATGTTGCATTGATCGATAATTAAATTTGAAGGGTCTTGCAGAAATACGATAGGATTGCCGTATCGTCCACCCTTATCGATATCGCAGAATTTAAGATTTCCGTTGCTTCCCGATCGAAAAATGAGATAGTACCAAAGTTCTTCTTGAGCTGCCGAAGTAAAACCGATGCGATCATTCTCGGTACCTTCGGCAGTTAATGTTCCTGCAATATCCCAATAGCTTGATTCTTTCATATAAACATTAACACCGGGCATTATTGTAACATTAACTCCGGCTGCAATTGATATATAACTTTCCACCAAAAGGTCTGTAGAATAAATCCCTGAGGTGGTAACGGTACCTGTAGTTATTTCTATTCCACTAAAACCATTGTTCGCAAAGATGCTGTTCGATGGAAAGATATTTGGGCTTAAACGCAAAGCCGAATTTCCATTATTTGAAAAAGAATTATTATCGATTGTTATTGTTCCTTGATCATAACGGGCTAAATCAATTCCATTATCTGCATTATTATTAAAGCTGCTGTTAGTGATGGATAATGATCCGGTTATACCCGAACCGATGTAACCCTGTAATCCATCGCCGTTGCTGTTTGAGATTGTGCATTCGTCAATCACTAAGCTTGATGGATCTTGTAAAAGCAGTTGGGGATTGTTAAACTGTCCACCGTTTTTAACATCACAGAATTTTAAACTTCCGCTGCTGCCAGAGGTGAAGTTAATATAATACCAAAATTGTTCTGTGGTAATAGAAGTAAAGCTGATTCGCTCAGTGCTAGTTCCATCGGCAATAATACTTCCGGAAATTACCCAATAAGTATTTTCCATCATGTAGATGCTTACTCCGGGTGAAATTGTTATAACTACGCCGCTTTCAACACTGATCCCAGCGTTTAAGAGCAGATCTACATAATAAGTTCCTGAAATTGTATTAGTGCCTCCGGTTAATTCGATGCCATCAAAGCCATTGCCGGATAGTATGCTGCCGGATGGATAAATATTAGGACCTAAACGAAAAGCCGAACTTCCATTATTTGCCAATGAATTGTTTTCGATAGTTGCTGTACTTT
>CAZTDB010000039.1:0-10829 GCA_964612385.1 uncultured Ignavibacteriaceae bacterium | reverse complement strand
AAGTTCATCAATTGTGATGTCTGTGTCAAAACTTACTGACTCAGGGTTAAAAGTTTTACGATTAAGGTATATAACATTCTTGGTCAGGAAATAAAAACACTTGTGAATGAATATGTTAATTCAGGTTCATATTTTGTAAAATGGGATGGGAGTAACAATAACGGAACTACTGTAACAAGCGGTATATACCTATATAGAATACAGATAAATGATTTTGTCCAAACACGAAAAATGATCTACGCAAAATAAAAGGTTAAAATTAATTTATGGGATGTCTATTAAACTGCATAAATAATTCATTATTCAAACCTGTTAAAAATTATGATTCAATTGAGATTTAATGTTGAATTTTAAAAATAAATGAATACCAAATAGGTATTCAGAAGTTTATGAGTGTATTATATCAGTGGAAGCTAATGGTTGAGCATACACTACTAAAAAAAGCCTTAGTCTGCGATGTGACTTACTTTGATTAGGCTACAAAATAATGGATCAAATCCTAAAACTTAAACTGCTCGACTGAGGGAAGGGAATCTAATCAGGACAGAGAACAAGACGAATTTTTCTCTGTCCCCTTTCCTAATCATTAATTAGTGAAAATTCAGCGCCGTGTCGGGGTGTGAAATTCGTGTCAGATTTTTCCGAAGGAAACCATGGTAAGGCATCCGAAGAAACTCTTGCAAGGAACTCAAAAGGCTTCATTGAAGGGTTCTTCGGTACCTCTTCGGGAGGTTAAATAATTAATCTATAGTTTATGAAATTTTATAAAAAATAATTGTAGGAAATATTATGATTCAAAAGAGATCCTGGGCAGAGCCTTTCAAAATAAAAGTTGTCGAAGCTATAAAAATGACGACAAAAGATTTAAGAGAAAAAGTGATTAAAGAAGCCGGATATAATACTTTTTTGCTGAAGTCGGAAGATGTTTATATTGATTTATTGACAGATAGTGGAACAAATGCAATGAGCGACAATCAATGGTCCGGAATGATGCTTGGTGATGAGGCTTATGCAGGCAGCAAAAATTTCTACTATTTATGGGATAATGTTAAAAAATATTATGGCTTCCCTTATTTTATACCAACTCATCAAGGGAGAGCCGCTGAGCACCTGGTTTCAAAAATACTAATAAAGCCTGGAGACTATGTAGCAGGTAATATGTATTTCACTACTACAAGATTACATCAGGAATTAGCCGGAGCGACTTTTGCAGATGTAATAATTGATGAAGCCTATGATCCACAAAACCTTCATCCTTTCAAAGGGAATGTAGATATTAAAAAATTAAATAAACTTGTTAGTAAAGTAGGTGCAGCGAAAATAGCTTATCTAAGTATAGCCGGACCTGTAAATATGGCTGGGGGGCAGCCAATATCGCTGGAAAATATCGCATTACTGAAAGAGTATTGTAAAGCTCAAAAAATTCAAATGTGGTTAGATGCAACTCGTGCAGTAGAGAATGCTTATTTTATTAAGATTAGAGAAAAGGGATTCTCTAATAAATCCATACCTGAAATCCTTAAAGAAATGTGTTCTCATTTTGATGGTATTTGGGTAAGTGCTAAAAAAGATTTAATGGTTAATATTGGTGGTATTCTGGCAACAAGAAATGAAAAGGTATATGAAGAAGCGAAAAATTTAGTTGTCGTTTATGAAGGACTTCATACCTATGGAGGATTGGCGGGCAGGGATATGGAAGCTATGGCTCGTGGCATTGAAGAAATGGTTGAATTTGAAACAATAAAAGCCAGGATAGGACAAGTTGAATACTGCGGCAACAAATTAAAAGAATATAATATACCAATAGTTGAACCTATTGGGGGACATGCTGTCTTCTTAGATGCAAAAAGATTTTTACCTCACTTAAAGCAGAACGAATTCCCTGCTCAAACTTTAACTGCAGAAATATATATTGATTCAGGTGTCAGAGGAATGGAAAGAGGGATTGTGTCGGCAGGAAGAAATAAAACCACAGGCGTTCATATTTATCCAAAGCTGGAATTAGTAAGATTGACTTTCCCGAGAAGAGTTTATACACAAGCACATATAGATGTTGTAGCTGAGTCAATAGCATCAGTCTATGAAAATAAAGAATCAATCAAAGGATTAAAGATGGTTTATGAACCGAAATATCTTCGGTTCTTCCAGGCGAGGTTTGAAAAAAACAACGCAGTAAATACTGTACCGGTAGTATCATCGGTTGTTGGAAACTTTAATGAAGTATAAACTTTTTTTCCTGCTCCTTTTCTATAATTCATTTTACATTAACGTTTATGCACAAACTGAAAAAGAATACTTGATGGATGAAGTAATTGTTACAGCCAGTCGTATTCCTATATCCTCTAACGACTTAACAAGGAGTGTCCTGATATTAACTGAAGAAGAAATAAAGAATCTGCCGGCTGTCAGCATACAGGATTTATTTCAGTATTTGGGAAGTGTTGATATACGTCAAAGAGGTTTGTTTGGAGTACAAGCTGACGTGAGCATACGTGGAGGAACTTTTGAACAAACCTTAATTCTACTTGACGGAATGAAAGTAAATGATCCTCAGACAGGGCATCATAATTTAAACTTGCCAGTGTCTCTGGAAAATATTGAGAGAATAGAAGTTCTTAAAGGACAAGGCTCAAGGATGTTCGGTCCTAACGCATTTAGCGGCGTAATAAACATAATAACAAAAAAAGATTATCAACGCTCAGTTTCAGCATCAATTTCTGGCGGTGAATTCGGCTATTACGGAGAGGATTTAAACATTAGCTTACCGGTAGGATCTCTGAGTAATAATCTCTCGTTGTCAAAATCAAAATCAAATGGATATGTACATAATACAAACTTTGATGTATTAAATTTTTTCTACAACTCAAATCTTCATTCCACTATAAACGGATCATTATGGAATTTCAATCTGTTTTTGGGATATAATGATAAAGAATTTGGTGCTAATGGTTTTTACAGCGACCGCTTTCCAAACCAATGGGAACATACTACTACAAAATTTGCGGGAGGTATTGCTAAAACGAACTGGGAGAATTTTTTCCTGTCGTCAAAAATTTATTTGCGCAGGAACGATGACAATTTTTTACTTGACTATACACACCCTTCATTCTACGAAAATATGCATCAGACAGATGTTTACACTATTGAATTACAAGCCGACCTGCAGACTAATACTGGCGATTTTTCTATAGGCGGGGAATTTACTGAAGATCAAATTGAAAGTACTAACCTGGGCAGCCATAAAAGGGAGAATAAAGGAGCCTTTGCAGAATATAAATTTTCTCCACTGCAAAACTTAATATTTAATGCAGGAGTATTTCTTTACAATTATGCAGCTATAGGATGGAAGTTCTGGCCGGGGTTAGATGCAGCTTACAGAATTAAATCAAATATAAAAATTTTTGGTTCTGTTGGAAAAGCTTTCAGGATCCCTACATATACCGAATTATATTATTCAGATCCTGCATCGCAGGGAAGTTCTAATCTGCGTTATGAGGAATTGATTAATTATGAAATTGGATTTGGATATTTAGAAACAAGTTATAGTATTAATCTTAGCCTGTTTAGAAAAGATGGAAAAAACCTTATTGATTGGGTGCGGTTCTCACCCGATGAAAAATGGCTTGCAAGAAATATTGCTGAAGTAAACACAAACGGAGCTGAGGTAAGCTTTAATTTTAATCCTCAATTTATAATTGTGAGTTCTCCGGTTTACCAGGTGGACTTCAGCTATACATACTTAGGCACCGATAAAGAAATTGGCGCAGGAGTTTCGCGTTATGTGCTTGATCATTTAAGACAGCAGCTTATTGTTAATATTGGCAACTATCTCCCCTTTGGAATTTTTCAAAACTGGATTTTTAGATATGAAGATAGAATAAACCTTGAAGATCACTTTTTGGCAGATCTACATTTGAGAAAAGAAATTAATAATCCTTCCTGGAAGACAGGGCTTGAATTTTCTCTTAGAGTCCTCAATCTTTTTAATAAAACTTATAAAAACATTGCTAGTGTAACTTTGCCCGGGAGGTGGTTAATAGGCGGAGTTAAATTGAAATTATCTTTATGAAATCAGCTAATTAAAATGAAAGCTATAATAGAACCATTTAAAATTAAATCAGTCGAACCTATAAGGTTCACAACAAAAGAAGAACGAAAGAAAATTTTAATAGAGTCCGGATATAATCCCTTTTTAATTCACGCTGATGATGTATTAATTGACTTGTTAACAGACAGTGGAACATCAGCGATGAGTTCTGACCAGTGGTCTGGGATAATGCGTGGAGATGAATCTTACGCTTGTTCAAAAAGCTATTATCGCTTCGAAGAAATGGTAAGAAAAATAACAGGGATGAAACATGTAATTCCTGTACACCAGGGTCGTGCAGCAGAGAAGATTTTATTTTCAATTACCGGTGGTGCCGGAAAATATTTTCCGAGCAATACTCATTTCGATACTACCAGAGCTAACATTGAATTTACAAATGCCGAAGCTGTTGATATTCTGAATGAAACAGGAAAGCATCCGGAAATTCGTGCCGACTTCAAAGGGAATATGGATATTGAAAAACTGGAAAAATTTATTCAAGAAAAAGGTAAAGAAAATATTCCTTTATGCATGCTGACCATTACAAATAATTCCGGGGGTGGTCAGCCTGTGTCAATGAAGAATATTAGTGACGTGAAAGAGGTTTGCAGCAAATATAATATACCATTTTTCATTGATGCCTGCAGATTTGCTGAGAATGCTTACTTCATTAAAAAAAGAGAAAAAGGTTATTCTGAAAAATCTATTCTGGAAATAGCACAGGAAATTTTTTCCTATGCAGATGGTGTAACAATGAGTGCAAAAAAAGATGGACTTGCAAATATAGGTGGATTCCTTGCTATGAATGATGAAAAACTTGCAATGTTATGTAGAAATATTTTAATCGTAACGGAAGGATTTATAACTTATGGAGGTTTGGCAGGAAGAGATTTGGAAGCAATTGCACAGGGATTAGAAGAAGTTCTTGATGAACATTACCTTCAGTATAGAATTAGAAGCGTAGAATATCTTGGTGAAAAAATGTTGAGCGCTGGAATTCCGATTATTGAACCAACGGGCGGGCATGCAATTTATATAGATGCTAAAAGATTTTTACCTTATATACCTCCGCATCAATACCCCGGGCAATCAATTGTATGTGAGTTGTATATTGAAGGAGGAATACGGGCTGTTGAAATCGGCAGCGTAATGTTTGGTAAATATGATAAAAATTCAGGACTACTAAACTCCCCGCCAATGGAACTGGTAAGGATGGCTATCCCAAGAAGAGTATATACACAAAGTCATATTGATTATGTAGCTGAAGTAGTTATTGATGTGTTTAAAAGACGTCATTGCATGAAAGGTTTTAAAATAATATACGAACCCCCTATGCTTCGCCACTTTACTGCTAAATTTGAACCATTTAATTAATAATTTAATGGAATCATTAAAAGAATTATATAGAATTGGAACTGGCCCCTCCAGTAGTCACTCAATGGGACCCAAGAGAGCGTCTGAAATTTTTTTATCGCAAAATCTATCAGCTAAAAGTTTCCGCGTAACATTATTCGGAAGTCTTGCATCAACTGGAAAAGGGCATCTTACCGATATTGTAATAAAAGAAGTATTTGAACTTTATCCTTTGGAAATCATCTGGAAACGGGATGAATTTCTTCCTTTACATCCAAACGGAATGGCGTTTGAGTCACTTGATCTAAAAAAGGAGGTAATATCATCCTGGAAGGTTTATAGTATTGGCGGAGGTGCATTAAAAAGCGAGGAAGAGAAAACGATAAGTGTATCCTTGTATCCTTTTAAAAAAATGGATGATTTACTGAAATATGCTGGAGATACAAAGAAACATCTATGGGAAGTTACTCAAGAATTTGAAGGTGTGGAGATATGGAATTACTTGACTGAGATTTGGAAGACAATGAAGGATTGCGTTGAAAGAGGACTGCATAAAAAGGGTTTTTTACCAGGTATGCTAAGAGTGGCAAGGAAGAGCCATGAATACTATCAAAAAATTAATATTGTTGATCAATCTAAGAGAAAAACTTGTCTTTTATCGGCATATGCGCTGGCAGTTTCTGAAGAAAACGCAGCAGGTGGAGAAATCGTTACAGCCCCAACCTGCGGATCAAGCGGTATTCTGCCAGCCGTGCTTCACTATTTTATTGATATTAATAAAAGCCCGGAGCTTGAAGTTCTACATGCTTTGGCAACTGCAGGACTAATTGGAAATATAGTTAAAGAAAACGCCTCTATATCAGGAGCTGAGGTTGGCTGTCAGGGAGAAATCGGGACGGCATGTGCAATGGCAGCCGGTGCTGCGGCACAGCTTCTTGGAGGTACACTTTTTCAAATTGAATATGCTGCAGAATTAGCTATTGAACATCATTTGGGATTAACATGCGACCCAATAATGGGACTTGTTCAAATTCCTTGCATTGAAAGGAATGCTATTGCTTCAATAAGAGCCATTGATTGTGCTGAGTATGCGTTACTCTCTAATGGCGAGCATAAAATTTCATTTGATATTGCAATAGAAACGATGAAACGAACCGGAAAAGATTTAAATAATATATACCGTGAAACTTCATTGGGGGGATTAGCAACTGTTTATAAAGCAACTTCAAAAAATGTTTTAACTAACAAGGATAAATAAACTAATATTTTTATAAGGAATTTAACAGCAATGATTGTTATGAAATTCGGTGGAACTTCTATTGAAGATGCCGAAGCTATTCGCAATGCAGCCCAAATAATTCTTAAGAATATTCATCGTAAACCATTAGTAGTTGTCTCAGCTTGTGCGGGAGTTACAAATTCATTAATTAAAATAGCAGAAGATGCCGCGAATGGGAAAAAAGATACATTGAACCGGGTTAAGGATCTTCAAGAGCGTCATAATTTTATTGCTGATCACCTTTTTGCAAATGATATTCAAACTGTTGTTAAACATTTGATCGAGAATCATTTTAACAAATTAAAAGAAATGATTAGCAGTATTTCTGGCAGCGTTAAAATTCCTCCATCTCTTCTTGATCAGATTATGGCAGTGGGCGAAATCTGTTCTTCCATCTTACTGCATAATTATCTTATATATAAGGGAATATTAACAATACTATTAGATGCCAGGAAAATTCTGGTTACCAATGAAGAATTCACAAATGCTTCACCTTTAATTGATTTAACAAATTCAAAAGTAAAAGAAATCTTTTCCTCTTACATACTAAGGGATTATGTGGTAGTAACACAGGGATTTATTGGGGCAACAATAAATGGAGATACAACAACCATAGGACGAGGTGGCTCAGATTATTCGGCTGCAATCTTTGGTGCAGCACTTGATGCTGAAGAAATCCAAATTTGGTCTGATGTTGACGGAATCCTCGCAGCCGATCCTTCAATTGTACCGGGAGCATATCACATTAAGATGATGACGTATAATGAAGCTGCTGAGCTTGCTTATTTTGGTGCTAAGGTGCTTCATCCAAATACTATTCTGCCAGCAATACAAAAGAATATTCCTGTACGAGTATTAAATTCAAAGAGAGCAGAGAGTGAAGGGACGTTTATTATGGGTAAATCAACAGCTTACTATATGGACAACACGAAAAAACATTCTAATTTTACGGGTGAACGGATTGTAAAATCAATAGCCTATAAGGAAAAAATTACAATGATAACTGTTCAAAGTGTCAGAATGCTTATAGCACATGGGTTCCTTGCACGCCTATTTGAGATATTCGCTCATTACAAAAAGAGTGTTGATGTTGTTGCTACTTCGGAAGTTGGGGTATCATTGACCGTTGACGATGATACTGATCTTGAGAAGATTGTTTGCGAGCTTAGGAAGTTTGCAAATGTGTATGTAGAACACAACACGGCAGTACTTTGTGTCGTTGGTGAAAATTTAAAATACACAAAAGGGATTGCAGCACGCGTCTTTACAGCACTTGATCGAGCAGGGATTAATGTTTTGCTTATCTCTCACGGCGGATCCGAAATTAATCTTACTTTCGTAATCAGTGAATCACAAATTACAAACGCTGTAAAATCACTTTATAATGAGTTTTTCTCTCAACTGGCTGAATGCGTAAAGTAATGAAAATCAAAATTTATAAAGGGATATCTTTATGGATGAATCGGTACAAACATGTTTTACAAAAGAGATTCATTGAGAATCAACCGATAACGGAATAGTAAGCTATATGTTTACCGGCGTAGGCACTGCTTTAATAACACCCTTTGATCAAGATTATAACATCGATTATTCGGCATTAAAAAAAATTGTAAACTTTCAATTAGAGAAGGACGTAGATGCACTTATAGTTCTCGGCACCACAGGTGAAGCCCCTGTAATTAATAAGGATGAAAGAAGAAAAATAATTGAAACAGTAATGGAGGAGGTTGATGGAAAAACTCAAGTTATAGTTGGAACAGGAACAAACGATGCAAAGGATGTGGTTATGCTAAATAGAATTGCAGAGGAATTTAATGTTGACGGTGTTCTGATAGTTAATCCTTATTATAATAAAGGAACCCACTCGAGTATTGTACAGTTTTATAAATATATCAGTGAAAGAACCACACTTCCAATAATTCTTTATAATGTGCCTTCAAGAACAGGGCTAAATCTCCTACCCGAAACAGTTGTAAAAATTCATAGTGAATGCACGAATATTGTTGGGATAAAGGAAGCTAGTGGAAATATATCTCAAATTGCTCTGCTCTTTTCAATAAAACCTGAATCCCTGTCTGTTTATTCTGGAAACGATGATCAGACGCTCTCGATTTTAGCATTAGGCGGTTCCGGGGTTATTTCCGTTTTCTCAAATGCTTTCCCATTGGAACTAAAACAAATAACTATATCATTTTTTGGAAATGATGTTATCCAAGCTCAAAAATATCATAATAAATATTTAGCGATGATGAATGCATTGTTCACTGAGACAAACCCGATGCCTATCAAATATGTGATGAACAAATTAGGTTTTTGTAAAAATATTCTCAGACTACCTTTGTCTCCTGTCTCCCAAAATACCGAGAAGATATTAGAAGGGGAATTAGATATGTATATAAAAAAATAACATTAAGCTTATACATCATAATTTATCACAAAGAAGTGTCTAGTCAAATGCAAAATAATTTTAAATATGGCTTAATAGGTTACAACGGAAGATTAGGAAAGGAAGTACAGTTTCTCTTTAATGAAAAAGGGCATCATTTAGTATTTAAAATTGACAAAGAAAATGTTTGGCAGTATGAAAAACCAGATGTTTTGATTGATTGTTCCTTGCCAAGCGCTGTGGAAAAAAATCTTTCTTATGCAGAAAGCTTCAATGTCCCATTTATTATTGCTGTAACAGGTTTAACTTCCGAATATTTCTTGAGATTACAAAAATTAGCTAAAAAATTTCCAATAGTTCAAAGTTATAACTTTTCTCCGGGCATTCAGCTTTTGTTGAGCCTCACTGAAATGGTAAATGAAAAATTGGGAGATTGGGATGTTGAAATTGTCGAGACTCATCATAGACATAAAAAAGATAAGCCTTCAGGGACTGCGAAAATGATTAAAGAAATATTTAAGAGAAAAGATATCAATATTTCTTCTTTAAGAATAGGAGAAGCTGTAGGAGAACATACAGTTAATTTCGGTGGAGAAGGTGACATATTATCAATAACACACAGAGCAACTTCCCGTAGAACATTTGCTGCAGGAATTTTAAAATCAGTACTTTTTGTATTAAGAAAGCAGAACGGTCTATACAGTTTTACAGACGTAGACTCCGGCAGATAAAAAGTTTTTCCCAAGGTCGACCTTGTTTGCCCTCGTCTCTGTCGGTATCGTTCCGAATTGTCAAAATATTAAAGGAATATGATGATGAACTCATTCGATCTAATAAATTATATTTCAAAAGCTGAAAAGAAAACGCCTGCAAAGGTTTACCTTCAAGGTGATCTATCTAGTGCGGATTTTAAAAATCTCAATTTTTTCGGAGAAAATAATTTCGGAATCCTTTTTTGTGAGTACGAAGAATTCAAGGAATTTTATGAGTTAAATAAAACTTTTGTTACAAACTATAAAATAGAGATAGACAGAAGAAATTCTGCGGTGCCGCTTGCCGATGTAACAAAATTTAATGCAAGAATAGAACCGGGTGCGATAATTAGAGATTTAGTTAAAATAGGAGACAACTGCGTAATTATGATGGGAGCGGTTCTAAATATTGATGCTGTTATTGGCGAAAAAACTATGATCGATATGAATGCGGTAATCGGCGGAAGAGCGATTGTAGGAAAGAATTGCCACATAGGTGCGGGAGCAGTTTTAGCCGGTGTAATTGAACCGCCAAGTGTCGAGCCTGTGGTAGTTGAAGATGACGTCTTAATCGGGGCAAATGTGGTTGTTCTAGAAGGTGTCCGTATTGGGAAAGGGTCTGTAATTGCTGCAGGTTCAATTGTAATAAAAAATGTTGAACCATACAGCGTTATGGCAGGTGTTCCTGCAAAGATGTTGAAAAGAGTAGATGATAAAACTAAGAGTAAAACACAGTTGATGGAGCAATTAAGGAAAAACTGACTACATGGAAGGAGCTTCAATACATTTACCGAAATTGGAATTTTTTTAGAGAGCTGATACACAATATTGAAATGGTGCTCGTGAAATCGGATTTCTTAATTGCAGAAGAATATTTCTTGTTGACCGATCAAAGCAAACCGATGCGTAATATTTATAAAAAAATTAAAACTGAATATAAAAGATCTCTAAAAGCTGTACTTAAAATAACCG
>CAZTDB010000038.1:0-10945 GCA_964612385.1 uncultured Ignavibacteriaceae bacterium | reverse complement strand
TCGGGGCTCCAAATTATGGTATAACATCCCGGAGATGCTATCAACAAGATTAAGATTATTACCAAGTAGTAATGTTTAAACATGATTGTTACCTTTCTCTCTTTCCGGACCCGCCGCCGCTATTTCCTCTTGATGGAGGCGGAGACGAGCTCCTATTCGAGCCGCTGCTTGGAGGTGGTGAATAGCTTCTGGGCGTACTATTGCGGCTGGGTGGAGAGTAAGTTCTTCGTGAATCATCACTTCTTGGCGGCGAATATGTCCGCGGTTTTTCATTACTCTGTCTCCTCTCAATTTTGGGTGTACTCTTTGTCTCGTCATTTCTGCGTTGTGGAGTCGTTCTTTCCTTTGGCGGAGCATAAGGTGTCTTTCGAACTTCTCTGCTATCCGATTTTTTATCACGTTCAATGTACTTAGGAGTTTCCCTTACACGATTTTCTTCTCTCCTCTTATCAATATTTCTGCTGTCATCTCTCCTAGTAGGTCTATCCTTAATTACTTCTCGCTGCCTGTCAACCGGCTGCCTTTCTTTTGAGATGGTTGAATTTCTATCTCGAACAGATTCTTTTCCGGTAAGAACTTCGCGCTCTCGTGTTACACGCGAGTTTTTGTCGAGCAGTAAATCTCTACCCGAAGTTGTCGATGTAGTTCCTCTATTTAATGTGGGTCTTGTCAGGCTGCCTCGTTCACTGTAGCTGCTGCGTAATCCATCACTGTTGCGCAGTCTGTATCCATCGCCGGTTCTTTCTTTATAAGCATAATAACTTCCCGGATAACCATAGTATCCATAATAGCTGGGATAGTAATATGGATAGTATCCCCAACCGTAATAGTATGACGGATAGTAGCAGTAAACCCAAGGATAGCACCAGGCTGAATAGTAGAACGGATCCCAATAAAACTGATCATAATAATAAGAGCCGAAATAAGCGCCTATGTAAACTGATGGATAATAACTCCAGAAGTACTTTCTATAGGAAGGGTATGTACCAAAGTAGTAGTTGTAATAAATATTTTCTCCTCTGTCTTCGTAGTACTCTTCATCGCTATAGTATTCCGAATCTGAATAGGATTCGTAATATTCTTCCTCAACTTCTTTCTTAGGCTCATAAGCTCTGCTCTCTCTTACGGCAAGTTGAGTATAGCAGCCGCTTAAAAATAAAACACCTGCTATAACAATGATTGCTAAGTATGTATTTTTTTTCATTTTTTCACCTCCGGTCTTAAATCTATCCAAAATATGCGCAAAAATTAAGCCTAATTAAAGGAAGAAAAATTTCTACTAATAGGGAGATATTTAAACGTAATTCAATAAAACTGTATACAGAATTAAACCTGAATGTATATTATTAGCTACAAAAAAAAGATTAAGATCTTATCCTAAAAGATCGATTTAATATATTCTATTTTTATTGCTCTGTCGGCTGTGCTTGGACTCCATTTTTTATTATCCAATAAATCTCTAAGGTCGAATCCAAGAGTGAAACCCTGTCCAATTGTCCAACGCACACCAATGTTTAAATAACCGTTTCCGCTTCCAAAAGAATCAGTAGTGTTATCATTAAAAGCAAAATCATACTCACCAACTATTGAAACACTAGTGCCTAAAGTTTTTTCAACACCCATCGAAAAATTTAAAAAGTTGTCACCGTCTTTACTCTCTAAAGAATAATTAAGAGTTCCATGAATGCTCATGTATCCTAAAAATTCAAAATTCTTGCTAACTGCTCCATAAAAACCCGGAGATTTAACGGCGTATCTTGATGAAGAATCAAAATAAACACCTTTACCCTGGGAGTCGAAACCAAGCGCAATTGCAGGAAATGTAACCGATTCATTAAATAATCTGAAACGGAAATTCACCGAGGGGAGTTTATACCAATCCGGAGTTCCTGCGCCAATTATGTTAGCGCCGCCGTAAGAAATTCCGAAGCTTATGTTATCGAAAACACCAACTTCTAATTTTGCTATGAGAACCCCATAAGGAAGCACGTCGGTCGTAACACCCACAAAACCTTTTTCAAGTATGCCGGCTGTAGGCATATCAACTAATGACCTATATTCAAATTTAGCACCCTCACCGGCTGTTCCCTGAGCAAAAATTACTGTCGAGAGCAGCACGAAAAAACTGACAATGTATTTTATTTTTTCCATAATGCCTCTCTGTCGATTACAAATTAAATTTACAACAGATCAAAGATAAGAATTATTGTTCTAATAATTGAATGAATGCCTTATTCAAACATTGTTTAGTTGAATTCTCACTTCAATCAATGCAGGAAGAAGCGAATATTTCGATTTAGCACGAGCAACAACAATGCCGTGCAATTTTTTCACTTTTAATTTTATGAATCCTTTGGTGTTGTTATGTTCAATTACTTCCACCAAATCAATTCCTTCGATAATCTCGAAATTGGACTCGACACTTCTGAAAGGTACACTCCAACCCAAAGCATTTATCGGATTAGTTTCTATTTTTATTTCAGTGAGGTTATCGGCAAAAATGTCATCCGGACTTGAAGTGTATGTAACTTCATAAATATTGAAGATGTAATGATGGATTATCCATAAAACAATTATCGAGATTAAAATGTAAATAAAAATTTTGCTTCTCCTGTTCATTCGATAAATTCAATTTTGAGTTTTTATTTGCGAAGGAGTTTTTTAGTCTTCATCAATAAATTCGAAATGATTTGCTTTACGACTAAATCTGGAACACCATCGGGATGCTCCGACTGCAGCCTCATATCGCATTGATCATTCACATAATCTATTACAACAAATTTACCTCCGTCAGTTAATACTATTTCTGTGGAAAATAAATCAAGGTTCGTAAGAGAAGAGATTTTTCTCGTTATCTGAAAAAGTTTTTTTAGTTCGAATTTGTTTATCTCTTCGGGTGTCAATTCTGAGTAGATATGGGTTAAATCGTCCCACCAAACTGCGATTGGTTTATTGAAAGCCCAAAAGCATCTAAACCATGCTCGTTTTCCTTCCAAAATTGTTGGATACACCTTCTCTTGAAGCAGGTATTTGTCCTCAGTATTCTTCATTCTTTCGTATAAAACTTCTTTGAGTGATTCTGCACCGGTAACTACACCAATCCCTCCTCCGGTAGTGTTACAGGGTTTAATAATAAACGGTCTGCCAAGGATAGATAAGTCATCAAGCGAAATGTAGATTTCTTCTTTTTCATTATGGGGAGGAACAATTATAGAATGGGGTACATTCAATCCGGCAGTTATAAATTCAAGATGCATGCTCGCTTTATCGATGGCATGTAAGACCTTTTTATAGGGATTAAAAATTATGGTCTTCCTTCGGGACAATAGTTTGCCGAGTTCTTCAAAGTCGTGTTCAACATCCCAGGCACGGTCAAGGTAAAAATTAAATGAAAGTTCTTTCCGTATTACTTTTTGTGTTGTTTCGTGAATGTTATGATAATTAATTAAGTAGGTAGTTAAACCGGCAGAATGAAAAGTTTCTTCGATTAGAGATATAAAGCTCTGATCGTACTCCCAAACATAAGCGAGACCAAGATTGAAAGTTTCCATAAATTTTTAAGATTTATCGAAAGATATTGTTTCGTATATTTGCAATCAAGGTTAAGCAGTACCGGTAATTCTGGAACGTTTTATGGTCAGTCAAATATTTATTTATTGTTGAGATTTAAAAAATCAATAAAGGTTTTATGCTAATTAATAGTGCCCCGAAAATATTTAGTTTCTCTCTTGTAGTCTCGATACTCATGTGGCTAGGAGGTTGTTCGGGTTCCAAGGAGTATTATCAAACAAATAAAGAATCTAAAGTCGAATCAGAAGTATCTTCGGATGAAATAAGCCGAAACGCTTTGGAACATTTTATAAACGGCAGCGCTGCTCAAGCTAAAGGCGATTATGCAGGTGCAATTATCGAGTTTCAAGATGCACTCAGATTAGACCCGAATGCCGGGATTTATTATGCTCTCGCTAAAAACTATCTTTTTCTTAATAAGCTTTCTTTAGCGCTTCAAAATGCAAAGATGTCGGTTGAGCTTAATCCTGACAAAATAGAATATTACGATCTTTTAGCTGATATTTACTCAGCCGCTCATCAAACAGATTCGGCTGCTGTTGTGTTAGAGAAAATCATTTCCCTAAATTCATCAAATCTTTCAGCGTACTACAAACTTGGCAGGCTTTACGAAAGCAATAAGCCGTTGAGGGCAATTGAAATCTATGAGAAACTCACTAACATAATAGGACCCGATTGGAATGTGTTGATTAGAACAGCGGAACTTTATGAGAGACTCGGAAGATTGACTGATGCGGTTAAGAGTATCGAACAGTTATTGCAAATTGATCCTTCAAATACACCGCTGCAAAAATTGTTGATTGAATATTACCAGCGTGCTAATATGAACGAAGAGGCGCTCGAGGCAGTAAAAGAAATTATAGAATTTACACCCGACGATCTTGATGCAAGAGAAAGGAAAGCACAAATTCTAATTTCATTAGGCAATTGGGAAGCGGCTGCCAAGGAATATGATTTTATTCTTAAACAGAAAGATGTTCCACTTGAATTAAAAGTAAGAGTTGGTGCATCTTATTTTAATCGCGCGCTTAAAGATTCATCACTAATGCCGATCGCTAAGGAATTTTTCTTGAATATGGATAAAGATACTTTAGATTGGCAGATAAAAATGTATTTGGGTGCCATTGCAGTAAGTGAGAAAAACGATTCCGCAGCTATAGAATATTTTAAGTACGTTACTGAAAATGCCCGGTGGAACGTTGATGCATGGATTCGATTAGGTGGATTGTATTTTGACAACCGCAAGTACGATGAAACTGCAAAAATAATGTACGAAGCAATTGAAATTTTTCCTCAGGATTTTGTTATAAATCTTATCTTAGGTTTAGCCCTCTCTCAGAACGGAAAGTACCCGGAGGCTGAACCTTACCTCAAAACGGCAGTTAACCTAAATCCCGGGGACATCAATGCGATCTCTTCGTATGCTTATACATTAAGTCAATTGAAAAGAAACGATGAGGCGGAATCGTACTTGAAAAAAGCGCTTGCCATTTCTCCTAATGACGTTAATCTTTTAGGAACCTTAGGTTTAATTTATGATTCCGAAGAAAGATGGGCTGAATGCGACAGTGTATATGAAGCAGCTTTAGAGATAGACCCTCAAAATCCACTAATCAACAACAATTATGCTTACTCTTTATCGGAAAGAAGCAAGGAACTTGACAAAGCTTTAAAGATGGCTGAAATTGCTATCGAAGCCGAACCTGAAAATTCTTCTTACCTCGATACAGTCGGGTGGGTTTTTTTCAAGCTTGGAGACTATAACAAAGCAAAATTTTATTTGGAAAAAGCAATTGAAGTTGGGGGCGAGAAACCGGTTATGCTTGAACATCTTGGAGACGTTCTCTTTATGATGGGAGAAAAAGATGATGCACTTGAGTTATGGCAAAAAGCCCTTAGCCTTGACAGCACTAACGATTCTCTTAAAACAAAAATTGAAAAGGGTGAAATTTGAAAAAGCTTTTAATTTTATTAGTTGCAGCCGCTAATATCTTGATTCTTTTTATTCCGGGTTGTATTCCATCTAAACCAACCGACGACATCGAAATCTTACCTTCAGAAAGATTGATTAACAGACTTGAAGCTAACAGGCGGAAAATTCGAAACTTTGAAGGGCAGGGAGTAATAACTGTTAAATCTGCCGGGCTAAACAATAGTGCTTCATTCAGGGTGGTATTACAAAAACCGGATTCAATTTATCTAACGATAATGGGTCCTTTCGGAATTGAATTAGCACAGGCTCTCGTTACTAAGAATGAATTTTTGTTCTACGATGCACTCCAAAATATTGCTTATCAAGGTTCTACCGATGATAATATTCTTGAAGAGATATTTAAAATTAATTTATCGTTCAACGACTTGATGGATGCTTTTATCGGTTCGATTAATTTAACAGAGAAGCTGTATAGAACCCCGAATAAATATGAAGTTGACTACGATCAGTACATTCTTACATACATCGATTCAATCAGAAATTCAACTACTCAATATAAAGTTGACATCCGGCAGCTTGGAATAACCAATTATCGTCTGACTGATCCAAAAGGTGTGTTATTAGAGGGTAGATATGCAAATTTTAAAATATTAGAGAACGTTGCTGTTCCCTATTCAATAAACATAAGAAATCAGCAGCAAAATCAAACCGTAACTATTGAGTACAAAAATTTAGCCGCTAACAAAAGTAATATTTTTATTGATTTAAAAATCCCGCCGGATGCAACCCGGATAAAATGGTAAGGTCTAAAAAAAATATTGTTTTATTTCTTCTCATTTCCGTTTTCTCGATAACCTTTGCTCAGGAAGTTCAGATATCTGACCGGAAAGCCGAACTTTCAAAGATTAAATCTGAAATTACACAGCTCGAAACCGAACTTCAATCGAAGACAAAAAAAGAACGGGAATCTTTTTCCGCTTTGGAAAATTTAAACCGTCAAAATTTTTTAGTTATAAAAATAATCAACAAATTAAAGAGCGAAGAAGAAGCATCGGAATTACAAATTTCGAAACATAAAAAAGAGATTGCAGCTTTAGAAAAAGAAATTTCAGAATTAAAAAAGAATTATGAGAAATATGTTGTATCTATTTATAAATACGGAAAGACAAGCGAACTTGAAAGCTTATTAAATTCCGGTTCATTAGACCAAGCGCTGCGAAGGTATAAATATTTGCAGCGTTTTTCCGAAAGAAGAAAAAAAGATTTAGATGATTTCAATGCGGCAATTGTAAAGTTAGCTGAATCAAGAGCAGCTTTGGAAGCAGAAGTAAAAAAGAAAGAGGAATTAATAGCACTCAAGCACAATGAGGAACGTGAACTAAATTTAAAGCTTACGGAAAGAAAAAAGATACTTGGGTCACTGAAGAAAGATAAAGCAGCATTAAAAAAAGAAATCGAAGTAAAAAAGCAAGCAGAAGCCGACATAAAAAAAATCATAGAGAAGCTTGTGGCTGAGGCGGAACGAAGAAGAAAAGAAGAAGCAGAACGGATTGCCCGTCTTGAGGCTGAAAGAAAAAAAGCTGCAGAAAAACCGGTTGAAGTAAGTAGAGAAGTCCTTCCCGCTGAGATTTCAACCGAAAGTTATAATCTTGACTTAAGCGGATTAGCTTCTTTCACTGCTCTTAAGGGTAAATTAAACTGGCCGATTTTAAATGGAAAAGTGGTACGCAAATTTGGAGAAAACAGACACGCACAATTAAGGACGGTTACAATTAATTATGGTGTTGATATCAAGGCTTCAAACGATTTGAATGTAAAAGCCGTCGCTGACGGAGTTGTTTCTGCGATTGATTGGATACCGGGTTATGGCAGTGTAATAATTTTAACCCATCGGGACGATTACCGGACGGTTTATAGTCACCTTGCCGAAATATTTGTAAAAGAAGGTGATAGAGTAAAGATGGGCAAAGTAATATCAAAAGTAGGAGAAAGCATTGAAGGAAACATTCTTCATTTCGAGATTTGGAATTCGCGGGTGAACCAAAACCCCGAAATATGGCTTGCAAAGAGGTAGAGAAGATAACTAAGCGCAGCACACTAAAATATTAATAAAGAATTTTTCCTCTCTTTCACTATATCAAATTTCAAATTATCTCTTCCCGTTGATAACCCTTCCGTATCTTCTTAGAGTTTTGGGACCCGAAAAATACGGCTTATTGAATTTCGCCGCAGCTTTCATCGGATATTTCGGAGTTATAACAGATTATGGATTTAATCTTTCGATACCCCGCGAGATTTCTATTCACAGAGAAGCTAAAGAAAAAATTTCTGAGATATTCAGTTCAGTCATCATTATTAAGAGCGGATTTTTTCTTTTTGGCATAATTGTATTAATTATCTTAACCTCTATGATACCTTTGTTCAATGCTAATCAGGAAATTTATTTACTAACTTATTTATCAGTTTTAGGACAGGTACTTTTTCCTCATTGGTATTTTCAGGGCATTGAGAGGATGCATTTTATAAGTGTCATCTCAATCAGTATTCGTGCATGTTCGGTGACGGCAATTTTTCTTTTTATAAAGACGGCTGAAGATTTGCTTCTGCTTATATTCATTAATGGTATTACAGCTGTCAGCATAGGGATTGTCAGCCTGATGGTTGTATTTATTAAGTTTTCTTTATTTGTAAAATGGCAAAAATGAAATGTACTTGTACAGCAATTAAAAACCGGCTTTGAAATTTTTATTTCTACTCTTTCGATCAGTCTGTATACTATTTCGAATGTTTTTATTCTTGGGTTAATTGCTGGGGAAACATTTGTAGGATATTTTTCGGCAGCGGACAAGATAAGATATGCTGTTCAAAATCTTTTTTCCTCTGTGTCTCAAACTATTTATCCTCACACAGCAAAATTATTCAGCGAGTCGATTTCTGAAGGAATAACATTTCTAAAACAGATTTTTAAGTATACGGGAACGGCTGTTTTCATTATATGCTTAATTCTATTTATTTTTTCTGAGGAAATAATAACCATTCTTGCCGGAACAGAATATCAGCCGTCGGTTATAGTTTTGCGGATAATTTCATTTCTTCCTTTTATAATATTCTTAAGTAACTTAGCCGGCATTCAAACGATGCTTAACTTAAATTATAAACGAGAGTATACAATCATAATTGTCTCTGCCGCATTCATTAGTATTACTCTGTCATTAATATTTGTTCCTATTTATAAAGAGATTGGAACTTCTTTTTCAGCTCTGATAACCGAGGTATTCGTAACAGCAGCAATGATCATTTTCATTCTAAAAAAATTAAAGTACAAATCCGGATATCCTAAAGATGAGTAAATATGATTATCTGATAGTCGGTGCCGGATTTGCCGGAAGTGTAATGGCTGAGCGACTTGCTTCTCAGCAAAATAAAAAAGTATTGGTCGTTGAAAAAAGACATCACATAGCGGGCAACGCTTTTGATGAGTATGACGAGCACGGCATCTTAGTACATCGGTATGGTCCGCATATCTTTCATACGAATAGTAAAAAAGTTTTTGAGTATCTATCGCGCTTCACGGAATGGATTCCGTATCAGCATAAAGTGCTTGCAAGTTTAAATGGTGACTTGTATCCAATCCCTATAAATCGATTGACAATTAACAAACTTTATGGATTGAATTTTCAAACGGAAGAAGAAACAGCAGAGTTTTATAAAAGCGTAAGTGAAAAAAGATATCCCATTCTTAATTCGGAGGATATAATTGTTAATCAAGTAGGAGTGGACTTATTCGAAAAATTTTTTAAAATTTATACCAGAAAACAGTAGAATTTAGAACCGAGGGACTTATCTCCGTTGGTTTGCGGAAGAATTCCTGTTAGAACGAATGATGACTGCCGGTATTTTACGGACAAGTTTCAATTTATGCCAAAGGACGGATATACAAAAATGTTTGAACGAATTTTAAATCACCCAAACATAGAAGTTGTTTTGAATACAGATTATAAGAAAATCATAAATGATATAAAGTTCAACAAAATGATATATACGGGACCGATAGATTATTTTTTTGATTATGAATTTGGGAAGCTTCCGTACAGATCGATACGGTTTGAGTTTGAGAATAAAAAAGTAGAATATGAACAGCAATGTGCTGTGTATAATTATGTTAGTTCACAAGTTTATGTTAGTTCACAAGTTTATTTCACTAGGCTAACAGAATATAAGCATCTGACTTTTCAGAAATCAGATTCGTCTACATTAAGTTTTGAGTATTCAATAATTAATGGAGAACCATTCCATCCAATTCCGAATGAAAAATATTCTGATACTATTGAAGTAAACTATGTACCAACAGAGGTAGATGATAATCAAACGTTAATATCTGATCCCCCTCTCCTCCAAAACTTCCCCAATCCCTTCAACTCAACCACAAAAATTCAATTCCACATTCCGGTTCGTGCTTATACTTCTTTGAAAATTTTTAATCTCAACGGTGAATTGATAGCTGAACTCTTGAATCAATCTATCGACAGAGGGGACTACATTGTTTCCTTTAATGCATCTTCACTAAAAAGCGGCGTATATTTATGCTCACTCAATTCCGGCAGATTGAAATCTGTACGGAAATTAATTCTCTTGAAATAAAAAGGATTTATTCTCTAACTAAACTATAAGGCTGGTATGAAAAAGTTATACTTGATTCTGCAAATAGTTTTAATCGGAAGTTCATTCACTTTCTCACAAATTGATCGCTATCCCTTGCCGAACGAAGGTAACTTGGCAGGTGGTTTGGGATTGAACTGGATTGACGGAGAGCTGCATTATACTCTCCACTTTCGACCTGAAATTTCATTCGCAAATTTTGGTGTCGGTCTTGACCTTAACCTTGACTTCGATTCGAAAGGTAATCTTCGTAAAGAAAATTTTAACGAATTCTCCGATTATCTTAGCGTTATACGTTACGTGCGATACGGCTTAAAAAACGATCCGCTCTTCGTTAAGTTAGGTGCACTCGATTATTATACTCTCGGACACGGCAGCATCATGTATCGATATAACAATAGTCCGGGTTTTGATACAAGAAAAATCGGACTCGTTCTGGATGTTGATTTCGGCAATTTTGGCTTCGAATCTATCTACAGCAGATTTGGCGAAGCGGGTGTTGTGGGGCTTCGCGGTTATACACGTCCTCTGAAATTTTCAACTGCAGGTTCTTTGCCGGTTATCGGCAACCTTGAAGTAGGCGTAACATATTCGGGTGACTTCCATGAGAATACTGGTGTAATGCAGGTTCTCAATCAACAAACAAATCAGCTTGAAAAGAAAGACGAAGGCAGCATAAATATTGTCGGCTTCGATATCGGATTACCTCTCGTATCAACAGGGATGCTCGGTATAGATCTGTATTTCGATTATGCAAAAATTTTGGATTACGGAAGCGGAACC
>CAZTDB010000037.1:0-11060 GCA_964612385.1 uncultured Ignavibacteriaceae bacterium | reverse complement strand
CATGAAAGATGTATAAGCCGGGTGCTATTTCAAGCTGATCGCGATTTCTTAAATTCCAAACTAAAATTCCTTTGTTGATATTACCATCATGCTGGAGTGTTTGCACTAATTCTCCGTTCAAAGTATAAATGCGAATTGAGCAATTGGCAGGAAGATTTCTGAATTCAATTTTTCTTTCACCTCTTCCCGATACTGCAAATCTCTGCGGTTCAAAGCTTGCTGCCCCAACATACGGATTCGGTACTACATAGGGTTTTTCGTCGTACTGGCTTTTAGCAAGATTAGGATCAACAAGCTGCGCTTTTGTAACAAATCTAAATTTATCATGCTTGGAGTAAGGTATGGTAATTCTTAATTCGTATTTGTCTCCGCTTGCTGGCGGTTGAATGGGGGCACCCATTAATCCTGTAGTATCAACTTCAAGCCGCCATGTCGGTCTTAACACAGCAGGCTGGACTGACGTTGCTGTAAGAATTTCTATATAATCGTTATGATTTACCGGCACACCTAAATCAGACAAGCTGCGGTATCTGAACTTAAGCTTCATATCTCCGGCTAAAGTTTTGGCAGTCACGGTAAATTTAACGGGACGAACCGGTGCGCCTATACCTGCAACGGATGTATCCAAAACGTTATCGCCGAAAATTATATCAATGTTTTCCGGAAAGCCCGGTCTGCGCAAATTAACTGGCAAGCTTGGAGAGTATCTTATTTTATATGGAGCATTTGTTCCGCTTACATTTATCAGCTTTGTGTTTGCAGAATCAATTTGAATTGTTCCCTGTGTATTTATTATGGGAAGAATTCCGGCACCAACCGGTCCTGTTCCTTCGCCTGTTAAATCTTCGCCGAAGATAAACAAAGTATCGCCTGCTGTTTCATCAACCATCAAATATGATTCTGCCCTAATGCTGTCTTCGGGATGAACAAAATCAATTCTAAAAGTATGATCATCCGGTACTAATTCAGAATTAAGAACTTTTAACTGAATTGTTCCCGTACCATTTCCTTCTGAATGCACAAGATCAAACGCCTCGGCGCCTTTGTATCCAACAACGGGAGGGTTAGGATATACTTCAACCACATTTTTCGGAAGAATAGTCCCTCCTCTCAAAGTTTGGCTTACTGTAATCGCATTCTCCGAAGGATAAATCTGAATTGAATCAACTCCTCTATCATAAGCAGTAACTGCGTAAAAATATCGCTGACCGTTTGTTACCGTAGTATCGATGAAAGAGTGAGTAATGCCTGTATCTTCTCCAAGAAAATAAGCAACCCCTTCAACGGTGGTTTGAGAGAAACCGTAAATGTCATTCTTCAAATCGAATTGAGCAATTGGTTTTCCGTTGCCTATTGGTTTTGTACCTGTGGCTGTATAGATTACTTGAGGATCTAAGAAAGTAGGATCGGTGCTTCGATAAATCCGGTAACCTTCAAAGTCATTATTATTTGTAATAGGATCGAATGCACGCTCTGCAGCATTATCCCAGGTAAGCACAACGTATCCATTTCCTGCGTAAGCTTGAAGAGTAGGCATCGGCGGCGGTACAGCAAATTGATAATTAGCTTTGTAAATCTGCTGCACAACCTTAGTTGTAACTCTCAACTCCCGTAAATCCTGACCGAAGCCAAGCGCGAGGCTGAATCTTTCAGTTTTTCCTGCATCAAGCACGAATGGACCTGAAGCGAAAAGAAATCCGATATTATAGTTAAGCACTAAAGGTGCATCGAAAGCGCTGTCAGGATCGGTAAAAATGTTATACAATCTTCTGGGCCATTGCTTGCCGTCATCAAAAAACACAATTTGATCAACTTCGGTTGAAGGATTACCGACGCCGGCACGAATGCGGTTCATCTTAAACCCTGTTAACCCGATTTGATCCGATTCATCGATATCGGTTTTATCAAAGTTGGGTTCGCCGCTAGTTGGTTTTCCATCACCTTCTCCCGTATCGTTAGTGCCGAAAATTCCGTCGGCACCGGTATCATGAAACTCGGCAATCCAGTCCATATCTTCATCGCCCGTCCACCAAACTCCGGTAATATATGCGGGTCGTTCTATAACAGGCCCATAAAAAGCTTCAAATTTTGCCATATCATAATGTGTATTAACATAATTTAAAATTGCTTCCTGCCCGATAATTTCCTCTCCGGGTCCGCTGTCTCTTCTCTCATCCGTAATACCGTCTTCATCATTATCGATTCCGTCGGTTGGATTACCCGGTGTTTCCATGTAGGAATAACCGAGATAACCTGTAGGACCTCTGGCGCCGTATCCGTGTTTATCCCATGTGTAAACGAGATTAAGTCCTGCTTCTTTATCGAAGTAAGCATTGTCATCGTCCGATTCGGGTATACCATCACGCCCGATTGCAGAACCACCTACGCCCGAATCCATATATAAACCAAAAATTATGTTATCGTCATATTGAGTTGTGCTTTCATTGGTTATATCATAATGGAAGAAAATCACATAACCGGCTTGCGGATTCGACCACTGAAAGCCGCGCTGCTCAACCCTAAGCCCCAAACCTCTGCGGGTGTTATCTCTTGAATCGGGAAAATAAGACCACGCGTCATAAAAATTATCGTCATAAACAACAAAGCTTTCCTGATCTGCACGCGGTTCTTTACCAAAATAACCGTTCCACCAGCCTTTCCATCCGGGATCATCAATATCATTTAGTTTATCGTACCATTCATCAGGCCAGGTGCGTGGATCGTTACTGATTGCAACCGATCTGCCTGCGTTTATCGCGGGATCGATTTGAAAATATCCGAAGCGCGGTTCAAAGCGCATTGTTTTATTTGTGATAGGACTTGTACCCTGTCTTTCTCTGTATCCGGTCTCCATTATATAAGCGGGCGTACCGCTTGTTTGTAATACGCGTGCAAGCACAAAGGGAGTTGTCCCATCGCTGTAATTTTCCCCTGAGCCTTTGGGAATTTCTACTGAATGGAATACACTTAAATCAACATTAAGCGGATCGGGCGGATAATCACCAACCATTCCGTAATTGTAAAAGATAGTTCTGATAAGATTTGCATCGTGCATGCCCGTTCGCTCAGCATCGATTGTTCCCCGCCACTCAGGCGGCACAACAGGATGCAAGTTTTGAGCGAATAGATTATTTAACCCGTAAATGAAAAAAAGCAAACTAATACCGATAATAACTATCTGCCTTGAAACGTTAATTCTGCCGGATCGATTATTAAAAATAAATTTTCTTTTCATGATTATTTACTCCTGAAAGAAATTCCGAATTCAATTCTTCGCGGTTCATAAAATCTCGATGGATCGTACAAAGCTGCTCGATGTGCACTTGGAGTTAAGCTGTAATTCGGGCTTCCTGTTGAATTAAAAACAAATCCATTTACAAAGTGAGTATTCAGTACATTAAATACTCTCGCGAATGCGCTGAGACTAATTATTCCCAAATCGAAATATTTTTCTGCTCGAAGGTCTAATAAAAAGAAGCCTTCCTTTTTGCCGGAGTTAGTTTCCTGAGCAGCACCAAAACCGGAACCAATTTCAGGCGTATATGGCTGTCCGCTTCCAAACCTAAAAATTGCACTGAATGAATAATCATCCGGCACAAAGTAAATTGCACTTAAATTAATTGTATGGCGTTGATCCCAGTTGAATGCAATATCACGCGGGCGGGGGTCTTGTCCTGCCGCTGCCCGGTTTGCAGTTTCCCTTGGATCGCTTGAGTTTCCTTGAGCGAATTGCAAAGTATAATCGAGAGAAGTATTTATATAATCGATGTTCCTTTGAAATATAGATACAGTCAGCCCATAAACACTTCCGAAATCTACGTTGGTAAATCTTGCATATTCTGCTGCAGTGTAAGTGCTAACGAACTCAACGCCCAACAAGTCGCGAATATCTTTATAAAAAAAAGAAAGCTGAACTCCAAGAAAATCAGCTACCGATTGTTTCAGACCGAATTCGTACTGAACGGTTAACTCGGGATTCAAATCCGGATTACCCATTACGCCGTAGCTGATTCCGCCTGCTTGCAGTTGATCAAGCAAAGAATAATCGGCGTTGCTGTACAACAAATTCAAGCCGGGCAATTGGTAAAAATGTCCGTAAGAAAAATAAACGGAAGCAGATGCTGTTAATGGAAAACTTAAACCCAAGCGTGGAGCTGCTGCAGTTTTTACTTTTGTTTTAACAAGTTTTGATTCCGGTGCACCGGTAATAGTATTTGCAGGATTTTGAAGATCGCTGGGTATTTCACCGGCAGCATCAAAGTATTCAAATCTTACACCGGCTCTTACAACTAAATCACCAAGTTCAATTCGGTCTTGAATATAGCCAGCTATTTGAGATGGGAAATAAGTTTTTAAACCGGGCAGTCTTGGAAATTGATATCGCGGTTGAAGTACTTCCACTCCATCTATATTTGTTGTAACGAAAAAGCCCGGGGGTCCGAATGTAATTTCGGAGGTTTGAAGGTCGAAGCCGGCTTCAATTAAATTTACATTGTTAGACTGCCAGGTTAAATCCCCTTTTAACACAAACGAATTTGTTTTTTGTCTGAACCGACCTAGATCGACACCTTGAATTATTGCCCCGTCTTCATAATTAGCGTCGCCTTTCGGTTGTCCGGCATCGAGATAAGCCGGGTTCATTAAATCTTCATAAACATAACTTTCATACTTGAAATAATTTTGCCTGAAGTTGAATTTATAAAACATTAGAGAAGAGAGTGTATGTGTAAAGGTTAATCCGTGTGAAAATGAATTCGAATAGTTTGTAGAAGTTCCGTCGGGAATCAATCTAAATCCGTGGTTATAGTACTTACGCTCAGAACTATTAAATGTTAACTGGTAATTGAATTGCATATCCTGCAGCGATTGATTAGTTATTTTGAATTGTCCGCTCCATTCATCTGTAAAATTCATCGGAAGAAGCTTGTTATCACCTGTAGGATTGAACTGACGTTTCTCAAAATCATTTTCATCGAAGGGAGTAAACCTTCTTCTTCCGAACATCCAGCCCTCGTTATAATATTTCCTGCCGCTGGCAAAAAAGGTTGTTTTAGGTAAGCCTGTCGGACCATTTAACGCAAGCTGGAAATTACGAATCTTGATGGGATTATAATCTTCGTTATCAGGATATCTCTCCTTATCCGAAGTTAAATAATCACCAATATAAGATTCACCAGAAAACTCAAATTTATCTCCGCCGGTTTTTAGTACTGCATTAACAACACCGGACATTGCCTGCCCGTACTTGGCATCGAATGTTCCGCTGATAACCTGTACTTCTTCGATTATCGATCGGTCCAATTCAAGAATTGAAGAATTATCATAGGGATTAACTACCGATACTCCGTCAACCTGATATTGAACTTCGCCGATACGTCCGCCTCTAAAATGACCATCGATAACACCGGCTTGCAAATTGACAATTTCGTTCAAACTTTGAACCGGAAGGTTTTTAATATCATCTTTATTAATCGAAGATATTGAGCTTGTTTGGTTAAATTCTACTAACGGTTTTTGCGCAACAACAATTACTTCTTCTCCTTCAATTGCTTCGGGCTGTAAAACTACATCGAGCGTAGTTGTTTGATCCGCTGAAATTCTTACATTTTCTACTACATGTGTTTTATAACCAAGATATCTGAACCTGACGGTATAATTTCCGGCTCTGATATTTAAAATTATATATCTGCCGTCAACGTCAGTGGCAGCACCCAAAGTAGTTCCGTCAACAATAACATTTGCGGCAATCAGCGGTTCACCGGCTTCGTCCGTTACTTTGCCCGTTAATTTGCCGGATACCTGTGAATAAATCAGACCGGAGAAAAAGAAAATTAATATCGCAATATGCCTGATGTTTGCGCTAATTATTTTTATTGTTGGATTCATTTTTTACTCCCAACTTTTTCATCATCTTTTAAAAAGAAACGGAGAGATATTTCACTCTCCGCATCAAATAATTATTTCATCAGAATCATTTTACCGGCAGCGCTTTGTATATTTTTTGTTGAACTTAATCCTTTGAACTCAACTCTGTAGAAGTATACTCCGGATGTCAGACTAGATGCATTAAGATGAAATTCATTCAACCCGGCACTTACTGACGATATTTTTGTATTCACCACTTCTTCACCAAGAGAATTAAACAACGTTATTGTAACATCACCGTTTTCAGGAACAGCAAATTTAATTTTTGTTGACGGATTAAACGGATTAGGATAGTTACCGTATAATTCAAGCCGGTTTGGTATGAGTGCAAGATTTTTTTCCTGAACACTTACGGGTGTTAGAGGATCGAGAACCATCCAGGCGCAGGCGGGTCCTCCGTCATGCTCTCTAAACCACCAGGTTCTTGTTCCATAATTTGCAAGCGGATCGTCAAACGAATCGCCGTCGGCTAACATAATGCCCATGAAGACTAATTTGTCTCCGAGGTCTGCAGGGTATCCAAATTTCGTTAAGTCAACTTTCAGTTCAATTTGATAGCCCTCATCAATGTCTAAATTATTATTTACCGTTGTAGCGCCTTTAAGATGAACTCCAAATTCTGCATAGCCTGAATCAACTAACATCGGCAGATATTCATAAGCATCTGCTTCACCGAGTGCATTGAAAGTAATTCTTAATCTTTGGAAGACCATTATATTATCAAGATTGACTTGAGAACGGTCACCGATTATAAATTGTACTCCGTCAATTTTGTCGTACTCTTCAGAACCTTGAACTAATTGATCGTCCACATCTGCGGCAAGATAAAGATACTTATCTTTAAAGAACATTTTTATTTCAGCGAATGCAGGATCGACAACAGGAGGACGCGGGTTGCCTCCTAATTCAGGTTGAAACTGACCGCTTGACAGCGGACCTGTTGTTGGATAGCTGTTTCTAAGCTCCTCATCGCCCCATGCAATATTAAATGAATAAGCGCCTTCCCAAACAGGGTCATCAAGCTTACCATCGATAACAGGATCGGTGAAATTACTTCCATTCGGCACAACAACATCCGGCGCAACATAAGGAAGAGTAGTTGTAGAAGTGGTAACATCCTGTCTGCCAAAAACTCTTGCTACATTTATTGCATTAGCATTTCCCCATGGACTCTGAAACCACGCTCTGGACGAGGCAATACGGCTTGGCTGCCCGCTGAAAATCCAATCGCCATCCCATATACTAAAGTTCATTGCTATTATATCCCCTTCGGGTACGGTAACATCATAACCGAGTACACCCAGGTCAATTCTCATTTCTACAATCCATGCTGTATCCGGAGCGGAATCATCGTTGGACACACCCAAAATTTTTGATGCAGCATCCCAAGCTGAAATTTGTTCGGGGGTTCTGGTAGTATCATCAAAGTTACCGTATCTGCCCACAAATCTTGGCGGCACACCGGGCTGGAGATATTGAGGAATATTTACATACCACCATGTGTAAAAATATTCTACTGCAAGTCCGGGTCTGGTTGGATCAAGCTTATCTTTGATCGACATTAAGATTCCATCCCACCTTGCCCAATCCTGGGTTCCTCCAATTGAAGAATCAGGAATATAAAATCCCAGGTAAAGCTGATTGTCATCCGAAACAAGAAATTTTATTGTAGCATTTGTTTGATCGAAATAAGCTTCTTCTTGAAATTCAGGTCTCCATGCACTCGTAGGAAGCGGACCCGGGGTTCCATAAACAACTTCAACAGTTTCCGCTTGAGACCAAACAGCTTCATCAAGATTACCATCGAGAGTGATTGAACCGGCGGGTACCATTCTTGCCCAAACAACATCAGTCCGATCTGCATATTGAGCTGCCGCTCCTCCACACATCAGTATTAAAACTAAAATTATACTGACGAAATAGTTATGCTTTTTCATCTTATGCCTCCAATTTTTTATTTAGTTGTTATTTAAGATTTATCAAAACACAAACTGAACAAATTCGTTAGCTGCAAAAAACTTCAACTATCACAGGCACTTCAGAATGAATATTAAGAACGTTTGTTGAAGTCTGCTGTCCGTTTACTAATATTTTACAAATTTTCCCTGTGCCGCTGTTATTAACCGTTATGTTAAAAACAATTCCTCTAAATGTTCTTTTCACTTTATAAGATTTCCAGGAATTTGGAATACAAGGGTCAATAACTAATCCATCAGAAGATGCCCGGACACCAAGTATCCAATCCACAATTATCTTTTGGAACCATGAAGCGGAACCGGTGTACCATGACCATCCTCCCATTCCATAATTAGGCGATCCGGGTCCATCGATATTTCCGGGAGTAACATAAGGTTCGGCTAAATATTCGTCCGGATTCATTCCATTATAGACAGGACAAGTTTTTTCAAAAACTTTGAATGAAAGATCATTCTGCTTTAAGATTGAATAAGCCCACAAAGCCCATGCTGCGGCATGCATATAAACCCCGCCGTTCTCTCTTCTTCCAGGGGCATATCTTGAGAGATATCCGATCATTTCATCCGGCTTGGTATAAGCAGGGTAAAGTAAAAGAGTCCCGTTCCTCTTCAACAAAAATTTTGTAACGGCATCCATTGAAAGCTGCTGTTTTTTGTGGGATGCGATGCCGCTAATTACCGACCAGGTTTGAGAATTGAGATAAATTTTACCTTCTTTATTTTTTCTGCTGCCTATTTTTTCCCCGTTGTCTTTTGTAGCTCTGAAAAACCATTTTCCATCCCATGCATGTTCATCAAAAGCTTCTCTTAATTTTTTTGCCTTTGAGCTATATCGCTTTGCAAGTTTTTCGATTTTAATTTTGCCGCAGAGATCGCTGAAGCGTATAAGTATCAAGTAATAAAATTCGGCAAGCCAAATGGATTCGCCTTTCATATCTAAGCCGACTGCGCTTAAGCCGTCGTTCCAATCACCTGAGCCGATTAGGGGTATTCCTCTCTTACTTATTCTTTTACCGACACGTTCAATGGCAGCTATGCAATGATCAAAAAGCGTGTAGGCATTTTTATTATCGTCGTAAAACGGTTCTTTCTTTTTCAGAATAGAATAATCATTAGTCTCGTCTATATATTGCAACAGTACGAATGGAAGCCAAAGGAGGTCATCGGTCATATTTGTTTGCAGACCTGTTTCAGTAATCGGATGCCACCAATGCAGTACTGTGCCGTTCTTAAATTGATGACGTGCATGAAGCCTTATTTGCTTTTCGGTCTGTGAGGGATCAATCGGTAAAAAGACCAGGCTGTCCTGCAATTGATCCCTAAAACCATAAGCTCCGCTTTGCTGATAGTAGGCTGTTCTTCCCCAAAGTCTTCCTGCAATTGCCTGATATCTAAGCCACTTATTAACCATTAGGTTCATTGCCTCATCCGGTGTTTCAATTTCGAGTGTGCTGAAAAGATTCAACCAATAAGATTTCACATCAGACAGCGCTTTGTCGATCTGTTCTTTCGATTGAAATTTTTTTAATACTCTTTTTATTTGATTTTTATTTTCTTGAATGCCGATATAAAAAGCTGTATGTGTAGAGGAATTACTTTCAATTTCAAGATCAATTTTGACTGCGGCAATTGAGTCGCTCCATTTACCGGTTTTTCTTTGAAACTTTAGATTCAATAGAGCAACAGGTTTATCAAGAGAACCGTATTGACCCAAGAAAGCTTCTTTGTCGCCTTCATATTCAGAAATTTTTGCAGACGATGAAATAAAGCCGAGATACGGATATTCGGTGTTCCAGTGACCTCGATTCTTTATCGGGATTTCCCACAAACGTTTTGCCGCAAGCATTGCATTAAGCGATTCATCAAAATGAGTTTCTAAAAAAGTTTTATGAAATTCTCTATGATGATCCGCAGATGAGCCAAGACACCATTCGAAGTAAGAACAAATAGATAGGTTTACTTTTTTATCGGTTTGATTTTCAATTTCAAAATTCCAGATTTCTAAATTTTCGTCACGGGGAATAAAAACGGTAAGCAAAACTGCAATGCCTTTGAAGATCGATGTAAATTTTGTATATCCAAATCCGTGTCGACATTCATAGTTATCGAGTTCAGATTTTGCCGGCATCCAGGTTGGGGACCACACCTCACCGGTTACATTATTTTTGATGTAAAAATATTTTCCCCAATCGTCCTTTATCAAATCCTGATGCCACCGGTTTAATCGATTAAATTCCGAATGTGTAAGCCAGCTAAAACCACCGCCTGTTTGTGAGATAACCAAACCATATTGCCCATTAGACACTACATTTATCCAGGGCTTTGGGGTTCTATAAGTTTTAATTACATATTCATTTCCATCATCAGAAAAGAAACCATATTTAGTTTCGAATTTGGGCATATATTTTTTCTGGGAACACTTAAAAGAATTTTGGAATCAACAAGACTCTCTGATAACTAATTCAGTATTTATTTTAACCCTTTCACCGGGTTTTTTTGAATCGTCATACATTCTGCTCATCAGCAAAGTAGCTGCGCTTTTGCCCACCTCTTCAATCTGAACCCTAACAGTAGTTAAGCTTGGATTTAAGTATTGAGACACGAAGATATCATCAAATCCAACAACGGCGATATCTTCGGGAATGGATAAGCCTTTTTTCTGGGCAGCATCATAACAACCTAAAGCCATCATATCGTTAGCGGCAAAAATTACTTGCGGTCCGTTTTTAAGGCTCAGAAGGTCCATCCCAAGCTTTATTCCGCTTTCTCTTGTAAAGTCGCCCCTCACTAAAAAATTTTTTCTAACAGTAATTTGATTTTCCGAACACGCATCGATAAATCCTTTTTCACGAAGTTTAGAATCGTCATTATCCTTAGGACCGGTAATGTGTGCAATTTTCGTATAGCCTCTTTTTTTGATGAGATAGTTTGTCATGTCATAAGCACCCTGATAGTTGTCGATAGATACAACATCGTAAATTGAACTATGCACTCCACCGCTTATTAAAACAAAAGGCATTTTAGTTTGATCGAGTATGCTTTTAATCTCTTTAGATAATGATGGAATTAGAAGTATTAAACCCCCGACTAATCCGTTCCGGAGTAATGAGGCTAAAGATTCTTCGAGGCTTCTAAACTTGTGGGAGCTTGCAACCATAG
>CAZTDB010000036.1:0-11109 GCA_964612385.1 uncultured Ignavibacteriaceae bacterium | reverse complement strand
CGGGATACTGATTCCCGGCTTAAGCTACGCACAATTCGGAAAGAATAAAGTTCAGTATAAGCAGTTTACGTGGTATTATATTCAAACAAAACATTTCGATATTTATTTTACACAGGATGGTGCGAACTTAGCGGAGTTTGCTTCAAAAGCTGCTGAAGAGGCTTTAGTATCGATTCAAAAAAGTTTTAGTTATAGAATTAATAACCGTATTGCCATTATCGTTTATAATTCGCAAAATGATTTTCAGGAAACTAACATTACCGATCAATATTTAAGTGAAGGGATAGAAGGTTTTACGGAGCTATTTAAAAATAGAGTTGTTATTCAGTTTATGGGGTCATATAAAAAACTAAGGCATCTCATTCACCATGAACTTGTTCATGCTGTTATGAATGATATGTTTTTCGGCGGCTCGGTTCAGAATATTATCGCGAATAATATCTCTATTAACATTCCACTCTGGTTTAGTGAAGGTATGGCTGAATATCAAGCGTTAGAATGGGACATCGATACGGATATGTTTATTAGAGATGCCGCTATAAGCGAGTATCTGCCCGATGTTCAAAGGCTTGACGGCTATTTTGCTTACAGAGGCGGACAGTCGGTCTTTTATTACATCTCTAAAAAATATGGAAAGGAAAAAATCGGTGAACTAATTAATAAGATGAAGAGCACCGGTAATGTTGAAGAGGCGTTCAAATCATCTATCGGATTGACCCTGAAGGAATTTAACGAGCGATGGAAAAAAGATATTAAGCAAACCTATTGGCCCGATATTGCAAAAAGAAAGGATCCGGACGAATATTCAAAAAGGCTTACCGATAATAGAGAGGGCGACGGATCTTATAATATGAGTCCCGCACTTTCACCTCAAGGCGATAAAATTGCTTTTCTTACAAACAGAAATTATTATTTCGATTTATATCTTATGAGTGCGATTGACGGAAAAGTAATCAAGAAATTGGTTGAAGGAAACCGCACTGCAGATTTTGAGGAATTGAACATTCTAACTCCGGGAATTTCTTGGTCGCCGGACGGAAAACGAATTGCTCTGTCGGCAAAGAGCAGCGGTTATGATGTTATTTATTTAATCGATATAGATACGAAAGACCGGGAAACACTTCCTATTCAATTGGAGGGAATTAAGAGCGTAAATTGGTCGCCCGATGGAAAATATATTGCTTTTATTGGTCACACATCAAAACAATCTGATGTTTATTTATTTAACCTGGAAACAAAGGAGTTAAAAAATTTAACCGATGATATTTTTACCGATACCGATCCTGCCTGGGCACCGGATGGTAAAGTAATTTATTTTTCTTCGGATAGGGGAGAATATTTAAGCGCAAATCAAGTTCCGGAAGATTTTAAAATTCATAATTTTAATTACGGCAGCTTCGATATTTATTCAATTGACATTGAGGAACGTGCAATTGATAGAATAACTAACATGCCTGAAAGCAACCAAGCTTCTCCGGTTGTGGGACACGACGGAAATGAAATTCTTTTTATTTCCGATGCGAATGGTATCAATAACATTTTTAAATTAAATCTGCATGTTAATTCTGAGGACGATAATTCTGAATCAAATAAGAGTTCAATAATTCCTGTAACGAATTCACTAAACGGGCTTTATCAGTTATCAGTCTCTAACGATGGTAAGAAATTAGCTTTCACGAGTTTATATCAGGCTGCATACAATATCTTTTTGATGAACAATCCATTCGAACCAAAAACGGATTTATCAGAGTTAGAACCAACGTTGTTCGTTTCCCAATTAAAGAGTGAGGACTTTGAAGAAACTTCAGTAACAACTGATCAAAAAAGTGTTCAAGATACTGTTGCGGCATCTGTAAACCTCGATTTCTATACCGGTAATTTTATTGATTCAACAAATATATACGGGGATTCGGTTAAGATAGATTTTCAGAATTACGTTTTCGGTAATAGAATTGTACCGAGTTCAGATAGTTCGATCATTGATGAAAAGTTTAACCTAACAGATAACCTCGATGCTCAAGGCGATTACAGGGTTAATAAATATAAAATTACTTTCTCGCCGGATATTATTTATGCCAATGCCGGATACAGTTCGCTGTATGGTCTGCTCGGTACAACTATAATTTCTTTTAGCGACGTGCTGGGAAATCACAGATTAATCGGCGTAACAAGTCTTCAAATAGATTTGAAGAACAGTGATTATGGTTTAGCTTATTATTATCTGCCTGAAAGAATCAACTATGGAATTGAGGCATTTCACACTGCACGCTTCGTATTTTTATCAAGAGGTGATCGTGCTGATCTTTTCAGATTCAGAAATTTCGGTGCTTCGTTATCGGCAAGCTATCCAATAAATCGCTTCTACAGAATTGATGCAGGTTTAAGCTGGTTAAATGTTTCCCAGGAAAATTTAGATAATATCTTCGAGCCGTCTGATAAAGCAGGCTTTATAATACCAACTCTTAGTTTTGTAAAAGATAATGTTCTTTGGGGCTATACTTCACCAGTTGATGGTTCAAGATATAGATTCGATGTATTGGGCAACCCGGGCTTGGGTGATAAGAAATTGAGCTTTTATTCTTTCTTAGGAGATTACAGGCGGTATTATCTTTTATGGACCGATTACTCATTCGGATTCCGTTTGTCGGGCGGTTATTCGGCTGGTAATAATCCCCAAAGGTTTTTCATTGGCGGTATCGAAAATTGGATAAATCGAAGTTTTGCAACAGTTGATATACCATTAGAGAACGCTACTGATTTTGCTTTCCTAACTGCTGCCTTGCCGTTAAGGGGATATAATTATGCTGAACAAATAGGAACTAAATATGCATTAATGAATCTCGAATTAAGATTTCCATTAATTAAATATTTAGTTACCGGTGCGCTTCCCATTTTGTTCAGCAATATTCTTGGTGTTGCGTTTATTGATGTAGGGTCAGCATGGAACAACAGCCGTGAACTACGCTTCTTCCAAAGGAATGAATTCGGAGATGTAGTGAGCAAGGATTTATTGATGGGAACCGGTTTTGGCGCCCGAATATTTTTCCTTTACTTCCTAATGAGATTTGATGTTGCGTGGGCATATAATGTAGATAGTTTTTCTAAACCAAAATTTTATTTTTCTTTAGGAGCCGATTTTTAGGGAGGATCATAATAAGCCCGTCTCCAAGCTGAGACGGGCTTAGATATTATTTCTTTTTATCAATTTTCTTTCCGGGATTAGATGCTGTTTTTGCAGCTTCCCCCGATTTCTTTTCTGTTGTGCTTTTTTTGGAGCTGGAATTTACACTCTTGTTTTTATAATCAGTTTGATAAAAACCTGTACCTTTGAATATGGGCCCCGCTCCTGTACCGATTAACCTCTTTAAACCTCCTTTGCATTGCGGACAAATCTTTAAAGGCTCTGCACTCATAGCTTGGAACAATTCCAATTGATAACCACATCCGGTGCATCTGTAATCGTAAGTTGGCATATATTTTCTCCGAATAATATTTTGATGCCAAACTTAATGAAAAATTGTTTTTTTTTCTATAATTTAACTCACGATAAAAAAACATACTTCTTGAATAATGCCTGGTGAAAATGTGAAAAAATTATTCTTGTTAATGCTAATATCTACTGTATTTGCAGGCTGCCTTAATTATATACAAGAAGTTACTGTTTATCCTGATGGCTCGGGAAAAATGACTATACGATATTGGATGAAACTTCCCGATGTTGAAAGTGCAGTAATACTGGATAAAATTGGTATTTTCAATTCTGATTCCATCCGGAAAGAATTCTCTTCAGATTATAGCAGCATCGAAAATGTTGAAATCATAACCGACACCACCGACACAACAACACATGCAGTAATTTCGCTCTCCTTTATTCACATTGATTCATTGAATAAAACAAAAGCATTTGCCGATTCAAAATTTTCCTTAAAAGAAGGTGCTGCCGGACAATTAATCTTTTCTCAATTTATTCCGCCTATTGCTACCGGATTTGGGATCGACGGTTCAGCTTATAGCGTTTCATATAGATATATTTTTAGGGGGGACATTATCACTCACAATGCTACATCAAAGGATGGACGGATTTTAAGATGGGATTATACTTTGGCAGAAATCGGAAGCGGAAAAACGGTTTCCGTAACATTTAGACCATATAAGCTGAAAGAAACGCCCTATTGGGTGTACATCTTGTCCGGGCTTGTCTTGTTAATAGTAATAATTTTTCTTTTTAAGAAAAAAAAAGATTAGCATATTCAAAAGACAAAGAAATAAATTCATACTGAAGGGCGGACTTTTCTAACTTAAATAAGCGAATGAGCTTAATAATTGTGTGCTTTATAACGTAATTCAATATTGCTTTCATTTTTAGGATGTCAAAAAACAAATTTGTTGTGAATTTTATACGTAGTGAGTTGTTTATTACACCTTTAATTTTATTGACATCCCATAGGGTTTTATATATATTTATCGTCTATTTTTGAAGAAATAATAAGGTAATTGAGCTGTATGGCTAATAGGGAATTCAAGATTTTTTCAGGTAGTTCCAACAAACCCCTGGCTGAAAAAATCGTAAAAAAGCTCGGAATTTCCTTAGGTTTGTTGGAGCTAAAGCGATTCAGTGACGGTGAGATTTGGGTCAAATACGGTGAAAATATACGCGGTTCAGAGGTTTTTATCATCCAGCCTACCAATCCACCAACGGATAACATTTTAGAACTCTTAATAATGATTGATGCGGCAAAGAGAGCCTCTGCCAGCAGAATTACTGCTGTGATACCTTATTTCGGTTATTCCAGGCAGGATAGGAAAGACCAGCCGCGGGTTTCTATTACAGCGAAGTTGATTGCTAATCTTCTTACTGTAGCCGGTGCTGATCGCGTAATGACGATGGATTTACATGCTGCACAGATTCAGGGTTTCTTTGATATCCCATTCGACCATCTTTATGGTTCGTCAATTTTCAGTGGTCTTTTTCATGATATTAAAGATAATTTAGTAGTCGTTTCACCCGATGTGGGAGGCATAAAAATGGCGAGGTCTTACGCAAAGCGCTTGCATGCGAACTTAGTTGTGATTGATAAACGAAGACCAACGCAAAACCTTGCCGAAATAGTTCAAATTATAGGCAGTGTTGAAAACAAAGATGTTCTGATTGTCGACGACATGATCGATACTGCTGGAACTTTTATAGCAGCGATTAAAGCGTTAAAGGAAAATGGGGCGCGAAATATTTATGGTGCGGTTACTCATCCGCTTCTATCCGGCTCTGCAAAAGAAAGAATTGAAAATTCCGATATAATAAAATTGTATGTATCGGATACAATTAAATTTGAAACTACATCACAAAAGATATCGATCATTTCAGCATCGGATATTTTTGCCGAAGCTATCTTAAGAACGTTTAATAATGAATCTATCAGCTCACTATTCGATGTTGATAAAGGTTAAATTTAGTTTATTGGAGATAAAATGGAAAAAACAGTGTTAAATGCGAATCTGAGAAAAACCGGTACAAAATCGGAATTAAACCGGCTGCGAAATACAGGTAGAGTTCCCGGTGTGTTCTATTCAAGAGTATCGGAAACACTTCCGATTGATGTATCCGAAAAAGATATAAACCCAATTGTCTTCACAGCCGAAACACATCTTATTTCTCTGCAAGTGGACGGACATGAAGAGTATGAATGTATTGTTAAAGATGTTCAATTCGACCCTGTTACCGATAGAGTAGTTCATTTTGATCTGCTTGGCTTGATAAAAGGCGAAGCATTTCAGCTTGAGGTTCCTGTTCAGCTTATCGGCAGTCCAATAGGTGTTAAGGAAGGCGGAGTAATTCAGCATTCATTGCACAAGCTAGAAATAGAATGCCTGCCAAAAGATATTCCACAGCATCTTGAAGTAAATATTGCACAATTAAAGATAGGCGATTCGATACACGTAGGTGATTTGAATTTTGAAAATATCAAAATTCTAAATCCTAAAGATTCGGTAGTTGCAGCCATTACCCATCCAAAACAAGTTAAAGAAGTAACCGTTGAAGAAGGTGTAGAAGCAGAACCTGCTGAACCTGAAGTGATTGGAAAGGGTAAAGCTTCTGAAGAGGAAGAAAGCTGATTTGTCGGAAGTGCGGGCAATATTTGGAATTGGAAATCCCGGCACGCGTTATCGGTTTAATAAGCACAACGCCGGATTTCTCCTCTTAGACCATCTTTCAAAAAAATACTCGGTTACTTTTAACCCTTCCAAAGGAAATTATTATTTTGCAGAAGGGAATCATAATAATGCCGATTTCTGCCTGGTAAAACCTACCACTTATGTTAATAACAGCGGAATCGCGGCAATGCAGGTTGTATCCCATTATAATTTGGACCTTAAAGATTTCCTTGTTGTGTTAGACGACGTAAACTTAGATCTTGCTGTATTCAGAGTTAGAAAATCAGGCGGCGACGGAGGACACAACGGGTTAACCTCAATTATATTTCATCTGCTATCTGAAGACTTCCCGCGCATTAGGCTTGGTGTTGGTTCAAAAAGCTTTGATGGAAATTTGGCTGATCATGTACTAAGTGATTTTTCAACTGAGGAAATGAGCCAAATGTCAAAATGCTTTGACACTGTAACCAATTTAGTTACCGAATTTATTTCCGCGGGTTTAAAAGGTATGATGGATGCGAACAGCAGGATATCAAATTCAAATCAAACTGAAAATTCTATCAATCTAGACTAATTTGATTGGAGTTGTTATGAGTAACATTTTCTATTTTATTCCAATATTCGGGTTATTAGGCTTACTATATACATTTTGGAAATCCTCCTGGGTCGCAAAACAAGATGCCGGCTCTGAGAAGATGATAAAAATTTCCGGGCATATTGCTGAAGGTGCTATGGCGTTTCTTAAAGCCCAATATAAAATTCTTTCCATCTTTATAGTCTCGGTAGCAATCCTGTTAGCGGTGGCTGCAGATCCCCAAACATCATCACCATTAATTGCTGTGTCATTTCTAATGGGAGCATTCTGTTCTGCATTAGCCGGTTTCATTGGAATGAAAGTAGCAACTAAAGCCAATGTGAGGACTACTAATGCAGCAAGAGAAAGTCTGAATAAAGCCTTAGAAATTGCTTTTGCTGGAGGTTCGGTTATGGGACTTGGCGTAGTAGGGTTGGGAGTATTGGGTCTTAGTACACTTTTTTTAATCTATGGAAACACTTTCGGAATAAACAGCGCTGCTGATTTGAGTAGAGTAATAACTATAATTACGGGCTTTTCATTTGGAGCATCATCTATTGCCCTATTCGCACGTGTCGGCGGCGGCATCTACACCAAAGCGGCAGACGTTGGCGCAGATCTCGTAGGTAAAGTTGAAGCCGGAATCCCTGAGGACCATCCTCTCAATCCTGCCACAATTGCAGATAATGTAGGCGATAATGTGGGCGATGTAGCGGGAATGGGTGCCGACCTTTTTGAGTCTTATGTAGGTTCGATTATCGGAACAATGGTGCTTGGTGCTGCTTTTTTTGGATTGCCGGAATTTGCAAATACTTTTAACGGATTAGGTGCAGTCGTTTTGCCGCTCATTATTGCAGGCATAGGAATAATTATGTCGGTAGTAGGTACCTTCTTTGTGAGAGTTAAAGAAGGCGGCGATCCTCAAAAAGCATTGAACAATGGTGAATTCGGTTCCTCAGCAGTGATGATTGTTGCGCTGTATTTTATTATCCATTGGGTGCTGCCGGAAGAGTGGAGTTACGATGATCCGCTTTACGGTAAAACGTACACCATTACTTCGCTCGGTATTTTCTTTGCAACGGTAATTGGTTTGATAGCCGGGGTGTTAATAGGTCTTATCACCGAATATTATACAGGAATTCATAAAAGACCGGTTATAAAGATTGTGCGTCAATCGCTTACAGGAAGTGCAACTAACATTATCGCAGGTTTGGGAAATGGTATGTTCTCAACCGCATTACCGATATTTATTATTGCCGTTTCAATTATTGCAGCATTTCACTTTGGTGGGCTTTATGGTATTGCTATTGCTGCGGTTGGAATGCTATCAAATACCGGTATTCAATTAGCTGTTGATGCTTATGGACCTATTTCGGATAATGCAGGCGGAATTGCCGAAATGTCAGAGCTTCCACGTGAAGTAAGGCAGCGAACGGATAGATTAGATGCTGTAGGAAATACAACTGCCGCCATCGGAAAAGGTTTTGCAATTGGTTCGGCAGCATTAACAGCATTGGCGTTATTTGGTGCTTATATGTCCGCTGCGCAAATTACAAGCATTGATATTTCAAAAGCGAATGTAATGGCAGGTTTATTTGTTGGCGGTATGCTTCCGTTTTTATTTTCTGCACTAGCGCTCAAAGCAGTCGGAAGAGCGGCTATGTCAATGATTGAAGAAGTAAGAAGGCAATTTAAAACCATTCCAACATTATCGGCTGCCCTCGCCGTGCTTCAAAAGAATGAAGGCAAAGCGATGAACCAATGGAGTGAAGAAGACAGAACGGTTTTTGAAAAAGCGGACGGTGCGGCAGAATATGGGAAATGTGTGGAGATTTCAACTAAGGCAGCAATAAGACAAATGGTTATTCCCGGTTTGTTGGCAGTTGCAGCTCCGGTCTTCATTGGTTTTGCGGGAGGAACTGAAATGTTAGGAGGACTTTTGGCAGGCGTGACAGCTACCGGAGTTCTGATGGCAATTTTTCAGGCAAATGCCGGGGGTTCGTGGGATAATGCAAAAAAAATGTTTGAAGAAGGAGTTGAAATAAACGGAGAGAAATATGGAAGAGGGTCAGATGCTCATAAAGCCGCTGTCGTAGGCGATACGGTTGGGGATCCTTTTAAGGATACATCAGGACCTTCATTGAATATTCTTTTGAAATTAATGGCAGTGGTTGCTCTTGTAATTGCACCCTTAATTAAATAAATTTAACCTCGTTTTTAAACAAATTATTTATTAATCCCTGCTCTCATCAAAGAATGAGGGCCTAATTAAAAGTCCAAAGGGAGGTGACTACTTGAAGACAAATGTCTATGAAAGTGCTGTTCTAATAAACGCTGCTCTTGAAGATGAGCAAATTGAGGCGATCATTACGCGCATCAAAGATACAATCATCAACAGTGGCGGTACTATTAGAGAAGTTGAAAATTGGGGAAGAAAAAGATTAGCGTATATGGTTAAAAAGAGCAAGATCGGTTATTATGCTATTTTCAGATTTGATGCCCCGCCGGCTTTAATATCCAAATTAGAACGATTATATACATTGGAAGACAATGTGCTTCGATTCCTTACTATTGCTTTGGATGAGGATGCTATTGAGCACCTTGAGAAGCATAAGGATATCCCCGTCGTCGAGAATGACAATCTGCTCTTAAAGGAATCTTTGCTAGATGTTGATGATCAAACTATTGAGGAAATACCCGAAATAGATGATGATCTAAAAGATAGTGAGTAATTAATTAACAATATTTAGATTAAGTACGGAGGAATACCATGGCCGATTTGAAGATGCCTGAAATTAACTACGTTATTGTTGCCGGTAATTTAACTAAAGACCCAATCTTTCGGCAAACTACTAACAGCACTCCTGTTGTAAACTTCTCAATTGCATCTAACAGAAAGTATAAAGACAGTTCTAACCAGTGGCAGGAGGATGTATGTTATGTCGGCATTGTTGCATGGAATAAGCTGGCAGAAAGCTGCCGCGATAGACTAAAAAAAGGCTCTGCTGTATTGGTCGACGGCGAACTTCAAAGCAGAAGCTGGAAATCGGACGAAGGACACAATAGAAGCATCGTCGAAATTAAAGCACGAAGAATTCAATTTTTGAATAAGAAATCTAAGTTTAACGGTGAAAACGGCTTAGGTGTTGAAGAAGAAGTTGATTCGGTTAGCGAAGAAGATAATAATATTGGTTATACCGAAGATTCATTTGATAAATTTTTATCAAGCGAAGAATCTGATTTAATAAAAGAATAATGGTGGTTTATGAGAAAAGAAATTAAAACAAAAAAGATCTGCAGATTTACTCAAAACAAAATTAAATACATCGATTATAAGGATGTTAAGCTGTTGCAGAAATTCATTACCGAACAAGGAAAAATTATTCCTAAGCGAATAACCGGCACCAGCTCAAAATATCAAAGACAATTAGCAATTGCTATCAAACGTGCAAGACACATGGCACTTTTGCCTTATGTTTCAGATACGGTGCGATAGTGAATTACCGGAGGAAATAATGAAAGTAATACTTAGACAAAATTTCGAAACCTTAGGGCAGGTGGGCGACCTGGTAGAAGTTAAAGACGGCTATGCCCGGAATTATTTGATCCCCCGGAAAATTGCCTATGCAGCCCTTAAAGGAAATCTTGCAGCGTTGGAAGAAGAGAAACGCGCACTCGCAAAAAAAGTTCAGCAAGAACTTAAGGCTGCAGAAAACCTTGCTGCTGAGCTTGAAAAAGTATCTGTTACTATACCTGTTCAAGTAGGTGAAGAAGATAAAATTTTTGGCACAGTTACTACACAGATGATAGCCGATGCACTTAGTGAAAAGGGTTACGAAATTGATAAACGGAAAATTGAAATTGAGGAACCCATAAAATCCCTTGGTATTTACGGGATAAATATAAAATTGCACTCGAATGTAAGCTCAAAAATTAAAGTCTGGGTGGTAAGAGAGTAGCTGTTTTAAAATAAAAAAAGGGAAGCAAATGCTTCCCCTTTTTGTTTGAATAAATCCTTATCTCACCTTTATTTTTTTCTCGCGGATTAATTTCGCAACATCGGCTGTTCCGTTTTTCGAAATTCCCTTCAAAGCCTTAGCAGAGAGTTTTAGGGTAACAAATCTATTTAATTCCTGAACCCAAATTCGTTTTTTCTGAAGATTGGGTAAAAATCTTCTTTTTGTTCTGTTATGAGCATGAGAAACGTTATTCCCTGTAATCGGTCCGATTCCGCTTACCTGGCATCTTCTTGACATAAAAAGCTCCTTTTACTCTGAATCTTTAATTTTTGAGCAGTAAATATACTAAAAATTTGTTCAAAAAATACCTTTTTGTGACGCATTTTTTAGACAAATTTTAACAAACAAAAATTTTTTCGAAATATC
>CAZTDB010000035.1:0-11201 GCA_964612385.1 uncultured Ignavibacteriaceae bacterium | reverse complement strand
GCACAGAACCGAACCGCCATTTACATTCAAAACTTCACCTGTAATATGATTTGCCAAATCCGATGCCAAGAAGAGAACCGGTCCTGCTATATCGTCGGGGGTTGCAATTCTTTTTAACGGAATTTCCTGTCGAACTGCCTCTCTGTATTCTTTATCTGAGAAAACATCCGATACCATATCGGTATCCACCCATCCCGGTGCAACAGAATTAACCGTAATATTATACTCACCTAATTCAACGGCAAGGGATTTGGTGAATGCAATCAGTCCGCCTTTTGAAGCTGCATAATGCGAATAAAAAGGTTCGCCCCTTTGTCCCGCAGTGGAAGAAATGTTTATTATTCTTCCGAAGCGATTTTCCATCATGTGCGGCAATAATGCCTTTGTAAATAAAAATGCAGCCGTTAGGTTGATGTTTATACTTTCATTCCATTGTTCCAGCGTCATTTCATCTGCTTTCCCGTATTTCCATATTCCGGCATTATTAACGAGAATATCTATTCCATTCATCTCCTGTATAATGGCTTTAGCTTTTTCCTCTATTTCGGAAGTAAGACTGAAATCAACTTGAAATGCTTTAACAGCAGTATTAATATTTTTTAATCGGAACGATCCTATGGACAATGTAATAATTTCTTTTGCTTTGGATTTATTTTGATTGTAAGTGAATGCTACCTGTGCGTTTGCTTCGGCAAACATTCTAACACAAGATTCGCCTATTCCTCGTGTTCCCCCTGTAATTAAAACTTTTTTTCTTTTGAGGTCTATCATGTTACACCTTAATATTTTACTTTATACAAAAATAATCCTTTAGCCGGAACTGCCTCTCCGGCAGCTTCACGCTCTTTCTTATGTAATACTTCTATAAGAAAATCTTTCTCTTTTTTTTCTTTTAACGTATAGAGTAATGAACCGATAATTGTTCTAACCATCCCGTGAAGAAAGCGGTCGGCTCCAATATAAAATAGATACAATTCCTTTAATTCCCGCCAGGCTATATCGTAAACGCTGCACACTTTGTTCTTCGTTTCACTTTTTTTAATGCTGAAAGAAGTAAAATCGAAAGCACCTAAAAATACTTTGCTTAGATCGTTAAGGGTACATATATCAATTCTTTTCTTATAATTATAAGAATACCGGTTATAAAAAGGAGATTTAATTTTGCTTAAAAGATAAATGTAGCTTCTTTTCTTTGCATCGAATCTTGCATGAAAATTAATCTCCGCGGGTTCAATTTTTATTACCGAAATATCGTAAGGCAGAATTGAATTTAACGCATATTGAAATTTGTAAAGATTAATCTGCTGATTCAATCTAAAATTAGCCGCTTGCCCTAAAGCATGCACACCGGCATCAGTTCTGCCTGAGCCAATGAGATTAACTTCTTCCTTTGTTAAAACTTTTATTGCATCTGTTATCGTCTGCTGAATTGTGACGGCATTTTTTTGAATCTGCCAGCCGGCATAATCGGTACCGTCATATTGGATGATTAATTTATAGTTATACAAGTCTTAATCCGAAAAAGAAAATGTAAATTCAATGAGCCTTTGAGAATGTATCGCTTAAATCAAAAGAAGTGCTGCTATATATAACAGCGACACTGCCGCAAGAATACTAAAACCTTTCAGCGTGTATTTTTTCAATTCTTTATTCCCGTAGAAAATGGTGATCAGTCCTTTTATTACGGTATTTGAAACAAGAGCGATGATTATACCTATACCTGCTGCACTTTCAGCTAATCCGTGCTTTGCCATATTTGCCAGCGTTAATACAATAGCATCAACGCTTGTAATGCCTGCGGCGGCGCTTGCGGCGTACACTCCTTCTACACCTAAATAAAATTCGGCAGCTTTTGAGATGAAGATAACCAATCCGAATACAAGTCCGAATAACAACGCAGATTTCAGCTCGAACGGATTCTTGATATCTATCTCTTCAAATTTATTTGTGCTCACCTTCCTTATCATAAATTTACTTATCAGCAAACCGGTAATAGTAAAGATAGTAAGCGGCAGCAGCAGCTCTACCGCCAGCTTTGTATTTAGAACCGAAGCTACAATAAAAACTCTTGGATACATTATTGTTGATGCAAGCAGTATCCCGATTGCACAATTGCCGGTGAGGATTTCATTGTCTTTGCTTTTTTTCGATAAGGAGAATGTTACTGCTGTACTGGATACAAGCCCGCCCATTAATCCGGTAATTGATAATCCTTTTTCTTTCCCGAGCAGCTTGACAAATACATATCCGACAAAGCTGATCCCGCTTATAAAAATTACCATATACCAAATCAGGCGAGGATTTAAAATATCAAACGGACCGTAAGTTTTATCAGGCAGCAGCGGCAAAATTATCACTGTAATTATTGCGAGCTTGATGGTTGCATAAATATCCTCTCCGCTTACCTTCCCCACAAAACTGTGCAGTTGAATTTTTAATGAAAGAAAGAGCACGATGATTACACCAATTATCGCAGCGAGAATTATATAATTCCAGTAAACCAACGAACCTAGCAGAAATGCTAAAAGAGTTGAAATTTCTGAAGTGCCGCCGTATCTGCCTTCTAAAGCAGAAAAGACATACGCAGTGGATATCAGCAGCGCAAATCCGACAAAGATTACTACATAAACCCAAACAGAAGTAAAAGAGGCGATCATTGCAGCACTGAATCCAAGGATACATATTAACGGAAACGTTCTTATCCCTGCAAAGGTTTTTTCGCCCTGCGGACGCGAATGTTCTCTTTCTAATCCAATTAACGCACCAATTAAAACTGCAACAGCTAATTTTTGAACTAAGATAAATAAATCCTCGGTAGTCAATCCTACATCTGTTGCAATCAGATGATCCGGTAAAAGCTTTAATGTATCCTGAAATGATAGCATTTTAATTAATTTTCCTACAGTGTTAAATAATTCCGTTTGTTATTCATTTTAAAATAACAATTTAGAATGAATAAAGTAATTGAAGACAGGGGCTTTTGATGCCGGAAGCATTGCTGTCCAAAATATTTTTAAAATCTAACCAAAGATATTTGTCCAAATGACTCCTTCGGAGAAATTTCTCAGTGATGCTATGTAAAAAAAGTCTTTTTTTACAAAGTGATGGCTATGCCAAAAGCAAACTTTTTGTTGCTGTTGTACAGCACTCTTGAACTCGCTCTAATAGAGGTGTCCCAATTGTAATTTTTTTTCGTGTTCCTTAGTGAATTTGTGGCTTTGTGGTAAAAAATTCCTTGTTCATGGATGAAAATCAAATAGTAAGCCACAAAGACACTAAAACACAAAGTTGCACAATTTACTTTTCGGAACGATCGAGACTGTGTAAAAAGTCAGATTGTAGTGCCATTCTCTGAATCGCTCCTGCAATTTTTTGGGTCTATGTCGATCATAGTGGGTAGTTAAACTAAAACATGCATTCGATATAGAAAACTTCATTATAACATGAGTTGAAAAATTACCTTCAGCTTAAGTAATAATGTGTAATTTTCTTTCTCTCACTTACCGTTCGCTTCTCCCGAAGGTCCGAAGGACTCCTTTGGAGGATTCCTTCGGAAAGCCGGGATGGTTTTCTTTTATTTCTTTATCCGTCAGCTTGGCGAAGCCATCCTTCGGAAAAGCTGACGGTAATTGATAATTAAAAAAAGATAAATTTGATTGACATTATTTTCTAATAGAATTAATTATTTTACTTCTCAAGGTAACTATTAAAGGATATCTTGCCCAATATAAACAACATAGAACCAATTTTTTTAATTATGATCGATTTTTTAGTTTAAGTAAGCGAAACAGAGTTTTGCTCTACAGTTTTTACACAAACTCGAATGTACAACTCGATTAATTGATGTTTCCCAACAATTAAATTTTAAAATGATTATATTTCTTCCGGACTGCTAGTCATTCTTTGTAATTGAGGAATAGGGACTATTATGAAAAACCAAACCAATCTATTAAGGTTTGTTCCTTTAAGCCTGGCAGAACTAAGCGCATTTATTTCCGCCGCTTTGGGTTTGATTTCGCTCATAGGCTGGATAATCGGGCAGCCGATTCTTGCAAGCTATGGCTCTGAACTTATTCCTATGGCTCCGAGCACCGCTTTATTATTTTTACTGCTTGGAGCTTCAATTTTCATGTGCAGTCACTTTCCTGCAAGGGACACTTTAATCAGAATTGCTCTTATCTTTACCTTAATTTGCGGTTTAATTGCTCTTACACTTTTTTTTCTCTCTTATAACAGTATTTACTTGGCTATCGAGCATCTTGGTATACCAATCAGCGGAAAGATAGGAAAGGTGCCGGTTGGTCACATGTCGCCGTTAACTGCTGCTAATTTTATTTTTGCGTGTCTATCGTTCATTATTCTACTTCTATCTTCACAAAATTTCAAATTATTTCTAATATCTTTCAGCAGCGCCGGGATTGTAATATTAATTAGCTTCATCCTCCTCTTTGCCTATCTTTTAGGAACGCCGCTTCTGTACACCGGCAAAGTTATTCCGCCTGCTTTATCGACGGCATCAGCCTTTTTATTGCTGGGTATTGCGCTCCTAAGCTTAGCAAAACGGCAATTCTCTGAAAACAATCAATCTTCTGAACATAAATCTACTCAGGCATCTTTTTTATTAGCTATCGTATTTGCTCTGCTCGCTTCCGGAATAGTATTAATAGGATATAATTACTACCTGAATTATGAAAAACAATTCAGAGTGGAAGCAGAAAAACAATTATTGACTATTGCAGATCTCAAAGTAAGCGAACTATTGCAGTGGCGGAAGGAAAGGTTGTCTAATGCTAATGTTCTTCATAAAAACATAAACTTTTCCACCTTAGTCAAACGATATTTAACAAACCAAAACGATCTTGATGCTCAAAAAAAGCTAAAAGTTTGGATGCGCCAAATTAGGGAATCTTACTCGTACGACCGTGTCTGCATTCATGATTTATATGGAGTAGAAAAATATTCCATTCCTGAAGAAAAGTTCTACACAACAGAAATATTTTCTTTGCGATCTCAGGAAGCTATAAAATCCGGGGAAATAATCTTTGAGGATTTTTATATCGATGAGAGCGATAATAAAATCTACTTAGCCGTACTGATACCAATCTTCGATCCGCAGCTACAAAACCGGGTTTTAGGAGTACTAGCATTTCGCATTAATCCCGAACAATATCTTTATCCTCTAATTAATCGCTGGCCCACGGTAAGTCGTTCTTCCGAAACTTTAGTAGTGCGAAAAGAAGGCGACGAAGTGGTTTTCTTAAATGCTTTAAGGTTCAATGAAGATGCAGCCTTAAAATTGAGGTATAACATTTCCGAACAAGAAAATTTGCCCGCAGCTTATGCCGCCTCGGGTAAAGAAGGAATTATGGAGGGTCACGATTACAGAGGAAAGCATGTAATTGCCGCAACCCGGACTGTTCCCGATTCACCATGGTATTTAGTAACACGCATGGACGTTGATGAAATTTATCAGCCGCTTACCGAGAGAACCTGGATATTGGCAATCTTAATTGGAGCGCTGATTCTCGGTACTGCTGCCGGCACTGCATTAATTTGGCGGCAGCAAAATTTAGTCTTCTATAAAGAACGGTTTGAAGCTTCCGGGAGAATTAAAAAGCTGAATCGCGTCTATGCTGTATTAAGTGAGATTAATCAGGCTATCGTTCGCATCCGTGACCCCCAGGTGCTTTTTGATACCGCTTGCAAAATTGCCGTTGATCTCGGCGGCTTTAAAATGACATGGATTGGCAGGCTGAACAAGGAATCCAACAAAGTTGAAGTAATCGCTTCTGCAGGAGTTACAGTAGATTATCTTGCCAAAATCAATATCGATATGAATGTACCTGAAAGAATGCAGGGTCCAACCGGAAGAGCAATTTTATCCGGCAGCTGCGAAATTTCAAACGATATAAAAAATGATGAAAAGATGCTGCCATGGAAAGAGGATGCAATTAATTTAGGATTTAACTCGTCGGCTGCATTCCCCTTAAAAGTGTTTGGTGAAATGTGGGGCACATTTAATTTATGCTCTGCCGAAACAGGATTTTTTGATGAAGAAGAAATAAAGCTGTTTGATGAGTTATCGATGGATATATCTTTCTCAATCGAATTCATACAGCAAGAAGAAAATCGGAAGTGCGCTGAACTAGCATTGCAGGAAAGCGAAGAAAAACTTCGAAACATTATCGAAAACAGTACAAATGTATTTTATTCTCACACAACCGGGCATGTTCTTACTTACCTCAGCCCGCAAATTGAAAACGTACTCGGCTATACACCCGAAGAAGCATTGGTTAATTGGACTGAACTTGCCTCGGACAATCCGATAAATGAAGAAGGATATAACTTAACCGTAAAAGCAATTGAAACAGGATTGCCGCAGCCGCCTTACGAGCTTGAGTTGATTCACAAAAACGGTAAAAAAGTATGGGTTGAAGTCCGCGAAGCCCCGGTAGTAGAAAACGGGAAAACCATTAGCATCGTCGGCGCGCTGATTGATATAACCGAAAGAAAAATTGCTGAGCAGGAGATTCGTAAACTAAATGCCGAGCTTGAAGAGCGTGTGCAGAAAAGAACTGCCGAATTGGCAGCAGCTAATAAAGAACTTGAAGCTTTCTCGTATTCGGTTTCGCATGATTTACGCGCACCTCTCAGAGCAATCGACGGCTTCACAAAAATTTTGCTTGAAGATTACGGACAAAAACTGGATGCCGAAGGAAAAAGAATGTTGAATTTAGTGCGGGTGAGCACTAAGAACATGGCAAAGCTGATTGAAGACATGCTTTCCTTTTCAAGAATGTCCAGAACTCAAATTTCTTTAGTGAAAATTAATATGCACGAATTGTTCACAACTGCCATAAGCGAAATCCATAAACCTTCCTCTAAAACAAATTTTATAGTTCACCCGCTGCCGGAAGTAAAAGGAGATCAAAACCTGATTAAGCAAGTAATAATTAATCTGCTGAATAATGCAGTAAAATTTTCATCGAAAAGAGAAAAACCCATAATAGAAGTAGGCAGTTATACAGATAAAGGCGAAGCAGCTTTTTATGTGAAGGATAACGGTGTCGGCTTCGATATGAAATATGCTAATAAGCTATTCGGGGTTTTTCAACGGCTGCAAAGCACGGAAGAGTTTGAAGGAACAGGTGTGGGATTGGCAATTGTTCAAAGAATAATTCATAGACACGGCGGTAAAGTTTGGGCAGAAGGTACACCAGACGAAGGCGCGACTTTTTATTTTGCCCTGCCGCTTGCAAAAGAATAACAACGCGAAAACCTGCTTCACTTTTTTGGGGTGAAGATAATTGATTTCTATACCGGCAATAGGCATGAGCGATTCGGAAAATCGCTCTACTATTAGCGGCAGAACAAAAAAAGTTTTAATTTTTATCAGCAAATATTAAATAGTTGCCTAACAAAATTAAATATCAATCGTTTGAGGGGTTAAATGAGTGAACTGGTCAAAATCTTATTGCTGGAAGACAATCCCGCAGATGCAGAGCTAATAAAAGCCGAGATAAATCGTTCGGGGAAAAATGCCGAAGTGCTGCATGTAGCAAATAAAAAATCTTATCTGAATGCATTAGAGCAATTCAAACCGGATATTATCCTTTCCGATTATTCAATGCCCCAATTCAACGGAATGGAAGCGCTGAGCTTACTAAAATATATAAATCAATTCATTCCTTTTATAATCGTTACCGGCTCACTAAATGAAGAAATAGCCGTCGAATGTATGAAAGCCGGTGCGAACGATTACGTTCTCAAAGATTTCTTAGGAAAGCTCATACCCTCAATCGATGCAGCCCTTGAAAAAAGTAAAATTGTAAAGCAGCGGGAAGCTGCGTTGAACGAATTGCGCGCAAGCGAACAAAAATTCAGAACTTTAACAAATACAACCAATGCGGCTATCTTTATTTACCAGGGCGAAAATTTTATTTATGTTAATGCCGCTTCCGAAAAATTGTCCGGCTACTCTCAGAATGAGCTGCTTACGATGAAGTTTTGGGATATTGTTCATTCCGATTATAAAGAATTAATAAAAAGCCGGGCGGCTGCAAGACTCAGCGGTAAGTCTGTTCCTCCTAATTATGAATTTAAAATTATCAGAAAAAACGGTGAAGAGCGATGGATTGATTTTTCTGCCGGAAGTATTGTATTTAATAATGAACCGGCGGTAATAGGAACAGCTTACGATATTACCGAGAGGAAACTTGCCGAAGAGGAACTGAGAACAAGCAAATATTTTATTGAAAGAATTACTAGCACCATACCATTAATCATTTACATTTATGATCTAAAAGAAAATCGAAATGTTTTTGCCAATCGGAACATATTAGAAACCTTAGGGTATTCGCCTCAAGAGATCTCAGATATGGGAACGGATATGTTTAAGCTGCTTCTACATCCTGAAGATTTGGAATCGTATCATGTAAACACTACGCGCTTTAATACCGCCGGCGAGAATGAAATTTTAGAATTAGAATACCGGATGAAAGATAAAAATGGAAATTTCAGGTGGCTTCATTCCTGGGAGGTAATATTTAAGAGAGACGATGAAGGAAAACCTGTTCAAATATTAGGTGCCGTTGAAGATATAACAAAACAAAAAGAGTCATTCGAAAAACTTCTTCAAAGCGAGGAAAGGTACAGCAGTCAATTTAGAAACAACCATGCCGTAATGCTCATTATCGAACCGCAAAGCGGAAACATTATAGATGCAAATCCGGCTGCCTCTAACTTCTACGGATATACGATAGCCAAGTTGAAGCAAATGAAAATTACTCAAATAAACACACTTAGCCGAGATCAACTAATAATTGAAATGGAATTAGCAAGAACTCAGAAAAGAAATCACTTTTTCTTTAAGCACAAACTTGCCGATGGTACTATAAAGGATGTAGAAGTTTACAGCGGTCCAATCAGCATATTGGGATACGATTATCTCTATTCAATAGTACATGATATTACAGAACGCCGGATTGCAGAAGAAAAATTGCGAAAATTATCAAGTGCAGTAGAACAAAGTCCGATTTCTATATTGATTACCAACAAATCCGGCGAAATTGAATATGCTAATCCTACCCTGTGTGAAATTACCGGTTATTCTATCGATGAGCTAATTGGACAAAATCCAAGAATGTTTAAATCCGGTGAAATTCCGAAGGAAGACTACAAGAAATTGTGGGATACAATTCAATTTGGAAAAACGTGGAACGGCGAATTTCACAACAAAAGAAAAGACGGAACACTTTTTTGGGAATCCGCATCTATTTCACCAATAATAGATGAGTTAGGAAATATCACTCACTTTGTAGCGGTAAAAGAAGACATCACCGAAAAGAAAAAACACCTTGAAGCTATCCGGGAAACAGAAGAAAGCTTACGGGTATTAGCCGATGCCACCGGTGTGGTTCTTTATAAGCTTCGATTCGATACTATGCAATACGATTACCTTCATCCCTCAATTGAACAGCTTACAGGCTACAGCGTGGAAGAAATTAATTCCATAGGCTTTTCAAATATCGTTCGCAGTATTCATCGATTCGGCAAGCAAAGCTCGGATAGAGAGGAAATTGTTAAAGAGAGAGAATCCGGTAAGCTAAAAGAATTTATTGCCGACTATTTAATCAGAACTAAAAGCGGAGAGGAAAGGTGGCTTGGTGACCGCTCTTATCCGTGGTACGATAAAGCAGGAAAAATGATTGGTTCAATAGGTGTGCTGACCGATATAACCGAAAGGAAAAAAAGTGAGCGCGAGCTGATTCATGCCAAAGATAAAGCAGAAGAAATGAACAGGCTAAAAACCAATTTCCTTAACAATATGAGTCATGAAATCCGTACTCCAATGGTTGGTATCCTCGGTTTTGCTCAGTTATTACGTGAAGAAATTACTAACGTCGATCAACGAAAGATGATAGATGAAATTCTTCTCTCCGGAAAACGATTGATGGAAACTATAAATTCAATTTTGGATCTATCCAGGATCGAGTCTAAAAAATTCGATCTTCTGCCTTCGGAATTTGATCTTGTAGAAGAAGTAACTTCAACTCTGAACAGTCTCACTGTGGTCGCTTCCCAGAAAAAATTATATTTGAATATCAACGCCGTCAAAAAAAATATGGCAGTCTATTTAGATAAAAGAATGCTCAACCAGATACTTAACAACCTTGTAGGCAATGCAATAAAGTTTACTAAAGAAGGAGGGGTCACGGTTAATTTAGCGACCGAAAAATCGGGAAATAAAAATTACATAATAATGGATGTTGCCGATACGGGTATTGGAATTCCGGAAGAATATCAAAAAATAATATTCGAAGAATTCAGACAGGTAAGCGAAGGGTTGAGCAGAACCTTTGAAGGCACAGGCTTGGGTTTGACAATTACCAAAAAACTCGTTGACATTATGAACGGAGAAATTCACCTTAAGAGTAAAGTCGGAGAGGGTTCAACCTTTACTGTTAAAATTCCGGTAAGAAAACGTATCTCCGAATTTGAATTAAAGCCTCAGCAAAAAGCCGAGACGGTTGAAGATTTAAAAGGAATAAAACCGCTGTCCAAAAAAAATTTACCGTCCCTCCTGTTAGTAGAAAATGATGAAGTGAATGCCAATATAACTAAGATATTTCTAAAGGATATTTGTTTGTTGGATATTGCTTACGATGCGGAAAGCTGCTTGAATATGGTAAAGAAAAAGATTTACGATTCAATCTTAATGGATATACACCTGGGGCTTGGCATGAGCGGCACAGAAGCAGTAAAAGAAATAAGAAAATTGCCGGCTTATAAAAATACGCCTGTAGTTGCTGTAACAGCTTACGCAATGGCAGGCGATAGAGAAAAATTTTTAGAAGCCGGCTGCACGCACTATATTTCAAAACCGTTCGATAAGAAAGGATTGATAAAAGTAATTTCAGAGGCACTTAAGTTTTAAGAACGTTTGAAATAGATATTTAAAAATACTGAGTGTTGGATAGATAAGCTCACAATTAATCGGAAAACTAAAATGGTTCTTAAGAATAATCAAACACCCTTTTGTTAATTCGCCTTGCAATCTTATTTTATATCAAGAAAATATTTTTTTAATTTAAAATAGATTTACTCATGGATGATCAGACACAATCGGTTGAACCTGAATTACCGCTGGTTCTCTTAGTTGAGAACGAAAAAATCAGCAGTGATATTACCTACCTATACCT
>CAZTDB010000034.1:0-11577 GCA_964612385.1 uncultured Ignavibacteriaceae bacterium | reverse complement strand
CGACCTAATTTCATGAAGATAGCACCCATTCATCGGGCTTTCTTACAAGAAAAAAGAAAAAAGGAAAAAATTAAAAGTAATTTTATACATCTAATTTGTCATACCGGTCAGCATTATGATGAAAGTATGTCGGAAATTTTTTTTAATGATTTAGAATTGCCTAAGCCGGATGTTTATCTTGGTGTCGGTTCGGGTTCTCATGCGGAACAAACTGCCCGAATAATGATTGAATTTGAAAAAGTTCTTGAAAAGGAAAAACCGGATTTAATAATAGTTGTCGGAGATGTTAACTCAACAATCGCTTGCAGTTTAGCAGCTTCAAAAATGGGGATTAATATTGCACATGTCGAAGCCGGACTTAGAAGCTTTGACAGAACAATGCCCGAAGAAATAAACCGTCTTCTAACCGATGCGATTTCGGATTTTCTTTTTGTTTCTGAAAAAAGCGGACTCGAAAACTTGAAGCGCGAAGGTATACACGATGAAAAAGTTTTTTTTGTCGGCAATGTTATGATTGATAGTTTGATTCATTATTCAAAAAAAGTAAATGCTGAAGGAATCTTAAATCAATTAGAGCTTGCAGCAAAAAGTTATATTTTAATCACACTACATCGTCCTTCTAATGTAGATAATATCCAAAATTTAACCGGAATGATGAATCTATTAAACGAGCTGTCAAATAAAATCAAAGTGGTTTTTCCGGTTCACCCCCGTACAAAAAAAAATATTGAAGCGTATAATCTCGAGCGTTTGAATGAGAATAATCTTATTCTTACCGAACCTCTTGGCTATTTGGATTTTATTTCGCTTCTGAAGAATGCTGCTCTTGTGCTTACCGATTCAGGTGGAATTCAAGAGGAGACAACTTTTCTTGGGGTTCAGTGTATTACGATTAGAGATAACACGGAGAGACCGGTAACAGTTGAAATCGGTACGAATCACTTAGCCGGAACAGATTTGAACAAAGTGAAAAGTACCGCGCTCAATATTCTTTCGGGAAATATTAAGAGCGGTAAAATTCCTGAACTTTGGGACGGAAAAACTGCAGATAGAATAGTTGAGATAATATTATATAACTTGAGTTAACGGCAACTTAGATCGAAAGTAATTCTAATTAAAATGGCATCCTTCATAAATTTTTATTTAATGCTTCTTACCTGTGGAATGCTGACACCGGCTCAAGCTGTAGTGGCTTTGGACAGCTATGATTTTGAGAGGATAAATAAGTTTAATCTAAGGCAGGAAATATTAAGAGACGATAAAAACATTTATTCGCATGGGGGAATTATCAGAATGGACACAACTAAGAAAGAAATAAATCTTGTATTTACTGCACACGAATTTGCAGACGGTTTTGAAACGATTACTAACACGCTTAACAAATATGGTGTAAAAGCCTCGTTCTTTTTTACAGGTGATTTTTATAGAAATAAAGATTATGAAGAGATGGTTGTTTATCTAAAAGAAAACGGTCATTATTTAGGTGCACACTCGGACAAACATTTGCTTTATGCTTCGTGGGAGAACAGGGATTCAACTCTGATTACAAAAAAAGAATTTTTTAAGGATGTTCTTGATAATTATAAAGAGATGGAAAAATTCGGAATACAAAAAGCTGATGCACTATATTATTTACCGCCTTATGAATGGTACAATTCAAAAATAAGCGGATGGTGCCGGGAGCTTGGATTGACTTTAATAAATTTTACTCCGGGCACTTCATCGAATCAAGATTGGACAATTACTGAAATGGGAGAGAGATATTTTAGCAATGATTTTATTTTCGATAAAATTTTAAGTTATGAAGAAAGCAGTACTTGTGGTTTAAATGGATTTATTTTGCTAATCCATTTTGGAACAGATCCGCGGCGGGAAGAAAAATTTTACAACTGTTTGGGCGATTTAATCACCGAACTGAAGAGAAGAGGTTATAATTTCAGGAGGCTTGATAATATCTGACTAAAATTTTAATCCATACCAAATAATGCCGGGGAGAATTCTGACAGTTGGTGCAGGTAAATGGTAGAAATTTAGGTTCTTCTTCAACAATTTAACCAGCCAATGATCACCCGGCAGCCCCTCAAGATTCCAATCAATTCCTAAAAACAATTCATGATAGCTTTCATTAGGGATGTCTAATCTTTTTACGCTGTGTCCGATTGTTATATTTATGAATGAAGGCCAAAATCTTTTCACCTCACCGGGAAGCATATTCTTAACATTAAAGGTTATCCAATTATAGCTGCTTTCGTAATCATCAATGATAGCTTTGTGCGAGTTGTTTCGGAATCTTTCGGAAGGATAATAGCTCATCTTAAAATTAATATTTTGCAAAAGCTCTGAGTTTTCTTGCAGTATTGGATAGAGTATGCCTGCTGTATTAGCCGCAAAATCTCCCCAGCTAAATCCCCACTGAGCAGAAAATCCGTCCTTAATTTCAACATAGGTTTGATAGAGAAAAGCGATAGATGCAGAGTACCACATGCTCTGTTTTCTTGGAAGACCTGCCCATTCAAAAGCTTGAGTGTAAATGTTTACGGCAAGGTAGGGAAAATAAAAATGTCCGAACTTATCGGAACCTAATGCATAAGACCAATCATAATCCCATTCAAAATGAAATTTACTTTTTTCGCCTTTCCACCATAGCTCTGAGGAGAGGATATGCCCATAAATAAAACCGCCGGCGGTAACACCACCAATGATGCCCAGCCTTAAAGGATCGGGTTTGTTGAAAGACGAATCAGATATTTCTTGAGCAATTAGATTATGAGATACATGCAATATAATTACTACAAGCATTAGCAAAGTTATTCTTCTCTCTTTTGATAAATGCATACATTCAAATAATGTTATAATAGAATTTGGATTCATGAGTCTTCTCTAAAAAAATATTTTCATTAAGTAAATGATTTGATTATTAAGAATCTCCGAATACAAATTTTTCAAATAAGACCTTTTTAGATACGCCTCAATCATTAATTAGAGTTGAACTCAGTTCCGATTAAAAAGCAGATAAAAATAATTCAACCTCTGCGATGCTGTAAGAAAGAAAGAAATCTGTAATAATTCAACCCCGGCAGGTTAGAATGTGAAAAATTAATTTTGAGTTTTTGAGTGAAAAAAAGTTTAGTGGAATATTAGAGGAATTACTTATGTGCTTGATGGCGTACTATTCCGATGAAGCCTTGTTTCAATTCCGGCTTCAATTTATTCAGCTTCTGAAAATCGCTGTATAAAAATGTTTAGTAAAGTTACCCAACCCAATTCTCGGCAAACGTAATACGCTTCTTGAAATTCACATCCTGTCGAATAACACCGGCAGATTTCACACAGATGATAGGAATTTCAGAATTCTTTAGGAGTCGATCCGCTACACTACCCGTAGTACGGTTGGTAAGTCCGGTTCTTCCGTGAGAAGCGATGATTATCATATCAATCTTCCGGTCTTTTGCATATTTCAAAATCTCCTCTGAAGGCTCTCCGATGCGAATTACTTTAACAATGTCGAGACCCCCTGCAAAAAATTTATCAATAACAGAGTTGAATGATGAATTTGCCTCTTCAATTCTAATTTTGACAAATCTTTCGCCTAAGGAGTCGTACATTGTTTGTTTGGTTGCAAGGATCGGTTCTATTGTATGAAGCAGATGTATTATCGAGTGGTGCTTGCCGACAAGGCATTGGGCTATCTCCAAAGCCTGAATAGAATTTTCAGAAAAATCCGTGGGGATTAAGATATTCTTTAAGTCTCTCATAACTTCTTTCCTTGTTTTTTCTGTGGCAGAATCTTTTCATTTTAATTGCTATTAGTTAACCATTAAAGCAGACAATTTTGAGGAGACTTCATTAAGGTCAAATGGTTTATAAAAAATCGAATTAACGTATTGTTTTATTCCGTTCTCTAATTCTTTTATCTGGCTGCGGTAAACGTAAGTTAGTATTACCGGCGTACTGTTGTTCGACGTTTTCAGCTTTTTACATAAGTCGGCTACCTTTTCGGTAGGTTCGGCATCCATTATCACAACATCAAAATTGGAGTTTGCGAAGATAGACTCAAGCACATCCAGGTCTGTTGTAGCTGTTATCTTATAGCTGTTCTGAAGGTACATTAGAAGGCTATAGCACATGTTAAAGTCGGGGCTATAAAATAAAATATTTTTCATTGCTGAAATTTTATATTATTCAAAGGGAATATTTGCGAATGCCAATCAATATTAGAATGCGATTTGCGTGCCATGAATAAATTTTCTGAGGTTTTTGGGGGATTGAATTATATCTTTGTAAAATAATCCGTTAAAGAGGATTAGAGAGTAGAATAATTAAACATTTTACGAGCCTTGTTCTCGTAAGTGGCAAAAGTGATAATATTTATTATAAGAATTGAGAAAAAGTTAGTGGGGGGAGCTTAAACTTTTATATCCAACTCTTTGAGCTTGCGATAAAGCGTTGAAAGCCCTACTTGCAATTGATCGGCGGTTTTTTCTTTATTGAAATCATTTCCTTCAAGCGCTTTCATAATAAACTCTCTTTCAAATTTGCGCACCGATTCCTCTAACGATCCTGGCTCGTAATAATTAACAATCTCACTGTTTGGTTTGAAAGATTGGGGTAAATCTTTTAATGTGATAAAATCTCCCTTGCAGAAAATTACCGCTCTCTCAATTATATTCTCCAGTTCTCTTACTTCTCCTTTCCACTCATAGCTCATCAATGCCCGAAGGGCGTCGCTGTCAATTCCTTTTACGCTTTTCTTCAAATCCTTTCTGTATTTATCTAAAAAATGATCTGCGAGCAGAGGAATATCCTCTTCTCTTTCTTTAAGCGAAGGAAGATGGATGTCGATCACATTTAATCTGTAATACAAGTCCTCCCTAAATCTTCCCGCTGCAATTTCCTCCGGCAGGTTACGGTTGGTAGAGGCGATAAATCTGATATTTACGGGCAGTGAAGCAGTGGTACCGACGGGAGTGTATTCTTTTTCCTGCAGTGCACGTAAGAATTTCACTTGAGTTTGCTGTGGGAGTTCGCTTATCTCGTCGAGGAATAACGTGCCGCCTTCTGCAGCTTTCATGTAACCTTCTTTATCTGAAACTGCCCCTGTAAATGCACCTTTTTTGTGTCCGAATAATTCGCTTTCAATCAAATTTTCTGAAATAGCGCCGCAGTTTACTGCTATAAATGGCTTGTTTTTTCTTCTGCTCTTGTAATGAAGCGCCCTTGCAACAAGCTCCTTACCCGTTCCGCTTTTGCCTGTGATAAGTACAGTGCTGTCGGTTTCAGCAACGGTTTGGATCATATCGAATATATTTCGAATAGCCGGACTCTTTCCGACAATATTTTCAAAATCATAGCTGCGTTGTATTTCTTTCCGGAGGATTCGGTTTTCGAGAAGCAGATCCCTTACTTCAAACAGCCTTTTAATTTTGATGAGCAATTCCTCAAACTCGATCGGCTTCAAGATATAATCGCTGGCGCCGTGCCGTAACGCAGTGATCGCAGTATTAAGTGAACCAAAAGCTGTAATTATTATTACCGAAGTTTGTATGCTTATTTTTTTTAATTCCTCAAGAAGTTCGATGCCTTTTAAGCCGGGCATCTCAAGGTCGGTGATAACCAAATCAAAAGATTCTTCAGAAAGAATATCAAATGCAACTTTGCCATTTTCGGCTTCTTCAACAAAGTAGCCTTCTTTACGAAGTATGAAAGAAAGTGATTCTCTTATTATTTGTTCGTCGTCAACAACTAATATTCTTTCGTCCATTTGTAATCTCATTATTTACGGATTTATCGGAAGGTTTATGATAAAAGTAGCTCCCACGCCGGGAGTGCTATTAACTTTAATATCGCCCTGAAAGCTTTTAATGATTCCGTAGCTTACCCATAATCCCAGTCCGGTTCCTTTACCTTCCTTTTTCGTAGTGAAAAAAGGCTCAAATATTTTTGATAGGTATTCATCCGGAATTCCACCGCCGGTATCGGTAAAGGTGATATAAGCGCTATCATCATCTCTATCGGATTTAATATTAATATAATTCTCAGTTCCCGGTTCGGAAGTTTCGGTTATTGCATCTACTGCATTAAGAAGAATGTTCACAAAAACTTGTTGAATTTGATCGGCTATAAGCGGAAGCTGCGGAATCTGATCATTAAATTCAACATTGAAGTGAATCGTTTTTGCCTTTGCGCCTACCTTAATTATTTCAACAGCCTCTTCAATGTTTTTATTAATATCTGTCAGTTGAAGCTCATAATTTGATGGACGTGAGAAATCAACCAGGTCTCTTATGATTTTAGATATTCGTGTGACCTGGCTTTTAACAAGCTCCAATTTTTCTTTCGCGAAATCATCTTCGGTGGTACGCTGAATAACCTGCACTAATGCTGAGATTGAGGCTAACGGATTGCCGACTTCATGAGCGATGCCTGCCGTAAGCGTGCCGATGCTTTCCATTTTTTGTGTGTGAATTAATTGTTTTTCGAGGATTTTCTTTTCACTTAAATCACGGTGAATACCGAAAAAGCCGGTTACCTTTCCGTCGCGGTCCAATATCGGCGATATAAGAAGCTGGGTATAAAATGGTTCACCGTTCTTTTTTTGATTTTCAACTTCGCCTACCCATACTTTACCGCTGTTGATTGTAGCCCACATTCTGCTCCAAAACTTACGTGAATGTTTTCCGCTGCTGAAGATGCTTGGATTTTTTCCGATTAATTCATCCTCGCTGTAACCGCTTGCGGCTACAAATGCCGGATTCACATACACCATCTTACCGCGGATGTCGGTAATTTGAAGTGGATTAACTGTGTTCTGTGCAACGTAATAAAATCTAAGAAGCTCTAATTCCTGTTTTCTTTCCTTGGTTATATCGCGCGCAAAAATAAAACATGCCGGAACCGCAGTTAAATTATTCGATGGGTTTAGAAGCGATAAGGTAAGGTTGACATCTATTGTGTTTTCATCAATTACAAATTTAGTAAATACATTTTCAGGTTTTCCTGAACTGAAGCAGTTAGCAACTGCTAATTTTATCGGCTGCCTTAGGTTTAAATCTATAAAATTAAAAAAGTTATCTCCCTGTTTAATTCTTTTTGCCCCGAATTTATTTAATACCACAGAATTGAAATGAGTAATCTCTCCTTCGGCGGAGATTACAAAACAGAGTTCTTGAAAATTATCGAAGAAGTCAAACACGAATGAAGGATTCACTTCAACTTGATTAGCAGTGTCGGTAAAATTTTGTGAATTTATCGAAGTAAGCTTATCGGGCATTGATATTCGTTGTTAAAAGTAAAATTATTCTAATTGTTAATAAAAATCGAAAATGATATTGCATTGATCAGAAGCTCACACAAAAAACATTCAACTAAAGTATTGATCTTCTCAGTTGTGAGAAGCGAAATTTATATCCTTGCCTATTTTGGGAAACGAAAAAAATTGCAGTCAACATTTATTGCAAATATACTAAAAAAAACGAGGAGATTAGAGAGAAAAAATTTGGAATGAAGATTGTTAATATTTTAATTGTCGAGTTTCAATTTGAATACGGGATACTACTTCAACCAAAGTTCTTTCTTAACCTAGCCGCAACTAAGTATCCCCCAAATTTCCGGGTTTACAGATAAAAGAGGATAAATCAATCCTTTTTTATCATCCGCAAAACATAAGAATTGCAAAATAAACCCGAAGAGGGAAGAACCTTGTTGATGTAAGAAACGTGAAGGGGAGATTCGATTGAAATGAGATATGTTTAACTTCTAAGGTTAAACATATACTTCCACGACGTGCAATACGTCCACTTCAATAGACCCACCAGAGGCACAGTGAAGCATTAGCCTTGCGCCCGAACGCTGTGCCTCTCTTTTTTATTCTAAGAAATTCTTTATGAGCTTCGCTAATTGATCGAATTCAATCAAGAATGCGTCGTGTCCGTAGATTGAATCTATCTCTGCATATTTGGAATTTGGAATTAAGGATGCAATTTCAATTTGTTCCGAAGGCGGATAAAGAACATCGGTAGATATTCCGATATTTAGACTGCGCGCTTTGATGCTGCCTAAGACTTCTTGAAGAGTTGCTCTATTTAAAGTAACATCATGAGAATCCATGGCATAAGTGATGTATAAATATGTATTGGCATCAAATCTTCCTACTAGCTTGCTGCCTTGATAATCCAAATAGCTTTCAACCTGGAAGCCCGGAAATGCTCTGCCGTTTTCTTTGTGCACTTTTAGACGTGCAAATTTTATATCGAAGGACTCTTTGCTGCGGTAACTAATCATTGCAATTTTGCGGGCAAGACTTAATCCTTTTTCAGGCTGTAAAGAATAAATTCCCGACTTCCAATCCGGATCATTAATAATCGCATTTCTTGCGGCTTGATTAAGTGCAATTCCCCATGCCGAGTGTCTTGCAGCAGTAGCTATAGGAATGATTGATTCCACTACTTCGGGATACATAACAGCCCATTCTAGTACTTGCATACCTCCCAATGAACCGCCTGTAATAGTTTTAAGCTTATTGATTCCAAGCTTGTCTATTAGTCTTTTTTGAATCCGTACCATATCTCTTACAGTTATTGATGGAAAAGTAATTCCGTACTTTTCTCCAGTTTCAGGATTCAAACTTGAAGGACCGGTTGTTCCATAACAGCTTCCTAAAAAGTTTGGACAGACTACAAAGTATTTTTCGGTATCGAATGCTTTGCCGGGGCCTATCAGATGATCCCACCAGCCGGTTTTACCAAAAAACATTTTATTGTATTTATGAAGGAATTCGTATGACTGAGTTTCATTAATTTCTTCCTCGGTTATTATACCGGCAGCATGTGCATTTCCTGTTAGTGCGTGACAAATTAATATAGCATTAGTTCCTTCATCGTTTAATTTACCGTATGTCTGGTAAGCAACATCAATTCGATTTAGAATTTCACCCAGCTCTGTATTAAAAATACTTTCATCATTAAAAAAGGATACAAATTCAGTTTTTCCAATAATCGCTGTACTTTCTTTTATGTTCAATTCCATACGAATTCCTTATTTAATTTATTTATACATAAACCGATAGCGGTAATATTTGCACTTCACCTTTTACTGAAATTGGTCTTTTTAAAGTATCAAGTACAGGGCAATGAGATTCGACTGCGGCAATTAATTTTTCAAGCTGTTCTTTATTAGCTGAACTCCTAATAGTTGTTTTGTATTTTATATCGTTAAAGCCAGCTCGAGTATTTTGGTCAAGAGCAAATATTCCTTTCAAATCTAAAGATCCTTCAACATCAACTTTCACTTCTTCCAGAGGAATATTATGAATTGATGCAAATGCGCTGTAAACAATTTCCTGGCATGTACCAAGTGCAACCAAAACAAGTTCGACAGGATTTGGTGCAGTATCCAATCCGCCAAGAGTTTTCGGTTCATCAATGTCGAGCGAGAAATTTCTAATAATAGCGGAACATTTAACTCCTTGCTCAAGCTTTGTTTCAGCTTTGAAAACCGCTTTCGAATTTTTGGGGTTTGCGGTTATTTGTGCAATTGTATTCAAGAGAGCGGAACGTAATTGGTTGTTCGACATATATTATCCTTCATTTATTGTTAAAAAACCAGGAGCGAATGATTATCCGTTCCTGATTATTATATTTTAATTAAGCCGGTATTTCGGGTTTAACCGCTGCTTTCAAAGCTATATCAAAATCTTCTATAATATCATCGATATGTTCTATTCCCACAGATACTCTAATTTGTTCGGGTAAAACGCCTGCATCTATTTGTTCATTATCAGATAACTGCTGGTGTGTTGTGGATGCCGGATGAATCACGAGGGTTTTCGCATCGCCTACATTGGCAAGCAGACTTGCAAGCTTTACATTGTTGATGAATGCTTTGCCGGCTTCTATTCCTCCTTTGATTCCAAATGCAAGAATTGAACCGAATAATCCTGACCGCAAATATTTTTTTGCGCTTTCATGATAAGGATGGCTCTCCAAACCGGGATACCATACCCATTCAACCAACGGATGTTCATCAAGCCATTTTGCAAGTGAGGCAGTATTTTGGGAGTGCCTTTCTATCCGGAGAGATAGTGTTTCCAATCCTTGAAGAAAAAGAAAAGCATTGAACGGACTTAAGCAAGGACCTAAATCTCTCAATCCTTCCACACGTGCGCGGATTATAAATGCAATATTTCCGAATGTTGATCCTTTACCGAATACTTCATTGAAATTTATTCCATGATAACCGGGTGATGGTTCGGTAAAGATGGGAAAATTTCCATTGCCCCAATCGAAATTTCCTGAATCGACTATCACTCCGCCGATGGATGTTCCGTGACCGCCAATCCATTTTGTAGCCGACTCAACAATTATATCTGCACCATGATCAATCGGTCGTGCTAAATAACCTGCAGCCCCGAATGTATTATCAACAATAAGTGGAATACCGTATCGATGCGCAAGCCCGGCTATTGCTTTAATATCGGGAACGTTCAGCCGCGGATTTCCAATGGTTTCGATATAAAGCGCTTTCGTTTTGTTGTCTATCAGTTTTTCGAATTCTGCCGGATCGTCGCCGTCAACAAATTTCACGTTAATGCCAAGGCGGGGGAGAGTAACCTTAAACTGATTATACGTTCCGCCATACAGCAAGCTTGTAGATACGATATTTTCTCCGGCTTGTGCAATGGTGCTGATGGCTAATAGTTGTGCTGCCTGCCCCGATGCAGTTGCAAGTGCCGCTACTCCTCCTTCCAGAGCGGCAATTCTTTTTTCGAAAACATCTGTCGTAGGATTCATGATACGAGTATAAATGTTTCCGAATTTTTGAAGTGCAAATAGATCCGCAGCGTGCTCGGCATCGTTAAAGTTGTACGATGTAGTTTGGTAGATAGGTACCGCACGCGCATTAGTAGCCGGATCGGGCTGCTGTCCTGCATGAAGCTGCAATGTTTCGAATTTATAGCTTCGCTCTGTTCCGTTACTGCTCATTGTTTCTTCCTTTCAGCTTAATTGATGTATTTGTTAATTGAGTAAAAAAATTATTTCAAAAAAAAACCTCTTCGGGAAAGAATCCACGAAGAGGTTTTAATTCTTCTCTCATCTTTCCCGCATTCCAAAGAATGGGGCAGGAGTTAGCACCATGACTCCCGCATTAAACGGGACGGTTGCTAAGGTGTCAACGGGCCTGATCCCTCGACCTTTCTCAATAAGAGTATTTTAATATATTTAATAAGTTATGTCATAAAATAAAAAACCCTTCTCGATTAGGTCATCGGGAAGGGCTTTACTTAAAATTTATTTATAAAAATTTAGGTTGTGTCCTTCCTCGATGAATTTTGCATCATCATACAGCAAAGACACATAGCCATGTTCTTTAATTCGATGTTAATATTTTTGTTTATAGCTTTCATAAAAAACTTGGGCAAAGATAAATGAATGATTGCGTGCTGTCAAGTTTTATTTAACTGTATCAAGATAATTTTGATGCCGAATACATTCTTACTCTTCAACTCTGTATAACTTTGCAGCTTTTTCAGCGGAAGTTACAATTCCCTTTATCATTGCAGAACTAAAACCGCTATGCTCC
>CAZTDB010000033.1:3576-11582 GCA_964612385.1 uncultured Ignavibacteriaceae bacterium | reverse complement strand
ACTACTTATCCAGTTATTCTAAATGATTTTCTATTAAAGAATAAACTCAATGCAAAAATTATTGAATTAAGCGGCTCGGTTGAAATTGCACCCTCGCTGGGTGTAGCTAATTTAATTTGTGATATTGTTTCATCCGGAAATACATTGATGATTAACAAGCTGAGGAAATCATTCAAAGTATTTGATTCGCAGGCTGTTTTAATTTCTGCCAAAGATGCTCTGGAGAATGAAGAGAAAAATAAAATATTAAGCTCTCTGTTAAGACGAATTCGTTCTGTGCTTAATGCGCGAAGATCAAAATATTTAATGATGAACATTCCTAAAGAAGCTTTGCCTGAAATAAGTAAGGTTATTCCGTCTCTTAAAAGTCCTACAGTCCTTCCGCTTGCCGACGAAAACTCGCTTGCAGTTCATGCGGTAATTCCGTCAGAACAATTCTGGGAAATTGTTGATGACTTAAAAAGCGCCGGTGCTTCCGGTATTCTTCTTTTACCAATTGAGAATATGATTTTATGAAAAAATATTATTACAAGAATTTGAATACCGCACAATTAAAGGAGCTTCCGCGAAGACCTGCTGTTGACTTCGAAAATTTTTTTGATGCTGTTAAACCGATTGTTAATGATGTGAAGCAAAACGGTCTTCCGGCGGCATTAAAATACGCAAAGCAATTTGACGGCTTTGAAGGATCAGAAATAAAAGTGCTTCCATCTGAATTTGACGAAGCCGAAAAAAATTTAGACAGCAAAAGAAAAGAAGCATTACAGACAGCGGCAATGAATATAGAAAAATTTCATATTCAACAATTGCCCAAAAGTTACTCCGTAGAAACTATGCCGGGAATTAATTGCTCAAGAGAATTCAGAGCAATTGAGAATGTGGGCTTGTATGTTCCGGGCGGGAGCGCTGTTCTACCTTCAACTATGCTGATGCTGGGTATACCGGCAAGAATAGCCGGATGCAAAAGGGTTGTAGTTTGTTCCCCCGCTAAGAACGGAAAAATTAATTATCCGCTGCTCTTTGCGGCAAAACTTTGCGGCATTACAGAATTTTATAAGTTGGGCGGAGCGCAAGCCGTTGCGTTGATGGCTTATGGTGATAATGAAGTACAAAAAGTCGATAAAATTTTTGGTCCGGGTAATCAATACGTAACTGCTGCAAAGTTACTTGTCAGCATTGATGCGGACGGAGGTGCAATCGATATGCCCGCCGGTCCCAGTGAATTATTGATAATAGCAGATGAAAATGCTAATCCGGCGTTTATAGCTGCAGATCTTTTATCGCAAGCAGAGCACGGTGAAGACTCGCAGGTAATTCTGATTTCAACATCAGATTTGATGGTTGAACAGGTAATTAAAGAGCTTCAAAGGCAATTAAAAAATCTTCCGCGAAAATCAATAGCCGAAAAATCCTTAGATAATTCATTTGCCTTAATTACGGAAAATATATCACAAGCATTTGAATTCAGTAATATATATGCACCCGAACATCTAATTGTAAATATTAAAAATGCTGAAAGTAATCGCAATAAAATAATTAATGCCGGTTCGGTGTTTTTCGGACAGTATTCTCCTGAAAGTGCAGGCGATTATGCATCAGGAACAAATCATTCGTTGCCTACATCCGGTTATGCAAGAGCATTTGGCGGGGTGACAGTCGAGTTGTTTATGAAGTCGATCACTTTTCAAACATTAACTAAGGAAGGACTGAATCAAATTTCATCCGCAATAGAGATCATAGCCGATGCCGAAGGCTTAGATGCACATAAAAATGCAGTATCGATTAGGTTGATAAAATAAATTACTAATAGAGAAAGAGTTGTATTGTTCAATAGTTATTTTCTACTTCGCTTAATTTTTGTATTGTTTTGATTGAAAATAATAGAAGCACAAAAGAAATATGGATATCAAATCATTAGTTAGAAAAAATATACTAGAGCTTAAACCATACACATCGGCAAGAGATGAGTATAGCTCGGGTATTCTGCTGGATGCAAATGAAAACAGTTTTGGATCGACTTTTACTAAAATTCCAGGATTGAATTTAAATCGCTACCCCGATCCGCATCAAAATGACCTGCGAATACTAGTCGGAAAAAACTTTTCAATACCGGCAGAGAATTTATTTTTGGGCGTCGGTTCGGATGAAATCATAGATTTGCTCATAAGAATTTTCTGCGAGCCGCAAAAAGATAAAGCATTAATTCCCGAACCTACTTACGGCATGTATAAAGTTTCGTGCGATATTAACAATGTTCAAACCGTCGGCGTTTTACTAAATGCTAAATTCCAAATTGATTTTGAAGCGATCGAAAAAAGCTATGATGAAAAAGTTAAAATGATTTTTCTTTGTTCACCGAATAATCCTACAGGAAACTTGTTGAATAAAAATGATATATTGACTCTATGCGAAAAGTATAATTCTATTATTGTGGTTGATGAAGCGTATATCGATTTTGCCGAAGCTGGAACCGTTGTAAATTATATAAAGGATTTTCCGAATCTTGTTGTAGTGAGAACATTTTCAAAAGCCTGGGGTTTAGCAGGAATTCGCCTTGGTTTTTGCGCCGCCGATGCAGATGTAATAAAACTTTTATTTAAGGTAAAAGCACCATATAACGTAAATTCATTAACAAGATATGCACTTGAAAATGCCCTGAAAAATGAGGAAACAAAAAATACATTCGTCCGAAAAATCATTAAGGAACGAAGCAGACTCAAACATCTGCTGGAAACACTGCCCGGCGTTATCGAAGTATTCGAGTCTGATGCAAATTTCTTATTATTCAGATGTAAAAATTCTAATGAAGTAAAAGATACACTTAAAAAGCAGGGTATTATTATTCGTGACAGAAGCACACAACCAAAACTGGAAAACTGTTTAAGAGTGTCTATCGGTACTGAAGAAGAAAATGATGAACTTTGGAACGCGATTAGAAAAATTCTTTAAGGTTTATTTAATGGAAACAAAACTAACAGTAAAAAATTTATACGGTTAACAATTTATAACTCATTACAACTAACACAAATCAATTTTGCTTAAAGATGAAAAATGTACTGGTTGATTCAAAATTTTTCGATTTGCAGCCGCAGTTGTCGATAGGTTTAATCAGCGGTTTGAAAAAACTTTCAGAACATGGGTTTAAAATCTATACTCATTTAGCCGAGAATTCTGATGCTGAAGTCATCAAAAAGATTTTGAAATTAGAAAATATTCAATTAGAAAACGAAAGATTTGCCGGAGAAGCAATTTTGATAACTGCAGGTAGAACAAAAAAGAAAAACTCAATTGCTGTAGTTAAAGACGGTCCGGTTCAGTCATTTGAAGAGGCAGTTATGATTGTTATTAGAAAACAACGGTCTTCTTCAATTACAAGAAAAACGAATGAAACAGATATCAAATTAAAGATAGAGTTAGACGGCATCGGGAAATCAGATATTAAAACCGGCATTGGTTTTTTTGATCACATGCTCGAACAGATTGCAAGGCATGCAAACGTAAATTTATTTATAAATGTTGAAGGTGATTTGCATGTTGATGAGCATCATACCGTTGAAGATGTGGGAATTGCTTTAGGCAGCGCAATAAATGAAGCGTTGGGCAGCAAGAAGGGAATAAAAAGATACGGCTTCTTTCTTCCGATGGATGATGCAGCAGCACAATGCGCAATTGATTTAAGCGGCAGAGTCTATCTAAATTTCAAATGTAAATTTAATAGGGAAAAAGTTGGAGAGTTTCCCACTGAACTTACCGAAGAATTTTTTAGAGGTGTTGCAGCCGGAATGAAATCAAACATTTATATTAGAGCAACTGGAAAAAACGATCATCACAAAACTGAAGCGATATTTAAATCATTTGCAAAATCATTAAATGAAGCATGCCGGTTTGATGAGCGAAATGGCGGAATGCTTCCAAGCACAAAGGGGGTAATTTGATCGCGATTATTGATTACGGTGCGGGGAACGTTGCTTCTGTAGCAAACGTTCTTGATAAGCTAGACCATAATTACATCATTACCGCAAAGGAATTTGAAATATGCAATGCCGATAAGGTTATCTTCCCCGGAGTGGGCGAGGCATCTTTTGCTGTTAAACAATTACATAAATTGAATTTGTTTACGGTTCTTAGAATTATTAAAAAACCTATGCTGGGGATATGTCTCGGTATACAGCTTATGTCGGAATTTTCAGAAGAGGGAAATGTAACGTGTCTCGGGATTTTACCAGGAAGGTCAATTATGTTTGATAATAAGCTTGTTAAAGTTCCACACATGGGGTGGAATAGTATTGAAATACTGAAAGAAAGTAAATTGTTTAATGGAATCAAAAACGGAGAGCATTTTTACTTTGCACATTCTTATTATATTCCGCCGAATGAATATGCTGCCTCGATCTCCGATAATAAAATAAAATTTACTGCTTCGATGGAAAAAGAAAATTATTACGGAGTGCAATTCCACCCGGAAAAGTCGGGCGAAGCAGGTATTCAAATACTAAAAAATTTTTTGCTGTTATGATAATAATACCGGCTATAGATATATATGAGAACAGAGTTGTGAGACTTACTAAGGGAAGTTTCGATACTGTTACGTTTTATAAAAGCACCCCTCTGCAGCGTGCCAAAGAATTTGAAACCTTTGGCTTTGCTCATATTCATGTCGTGGATTTATCCGGCTCGAAAACAGGAAAATTTTCTTCTCTTGGAACGTTAAGTGAAATAAAAACCGAAACATCACTTATAGTTCAGTTCGGCGGTGGGATAAGAGATTTTAAGACAGCCAAACAAGTATTCGATGCCGGAGCCGATTTTGCCATAATCGGTTCGCTTGCAATTAAAAATAGAACAGAATTCGAAGCAATAATTAATGCTGACACTCCGGCGAAAATTATTGTGGCTGTCGATGTCCTTGATGAACAAATCCAAATTAGCGGCTGGACTGAAAAGACGGATATTTCCCTCGAAAGCCATATTGAGTATTGTATGTCCAAAGGAATAAAGAAATTTCTTTGTACCGATATTTCTAAAGATGGAATGCTGACCGGCACGAACATCGAACTTTATAAGAATATAGTGAATCAATTTGCCGATATACAATTAATTGCATCGGGCGGAATAAAAGATATTGATGATGTTATTACATTAAAAAAACTTAATCCCTTTGCTGTGGTAATAGGCAAAGCAATTTACGAGGAGAAAATTAATTTGAAGGAGTTAGCCTCGCTTGCTGTGTAAAAGAATAATACCTTGTCTGGATGTAAAAGACGGAAGGGTTGTAAAAGGAACCAATTTCATAAATCTTGTTGATGCAGGTTCGCCCGTTGAATTAGCCGCACAATACTCAAACGAAGGAGCCGATGAGCTTGTATTTTTAGACATCACTGCCTCCGCCGAAAAGAGAAAGACATTAGTTCATCTAGTAAAAGAAGTATCACAAGTTATAAGAATTCCCTTTACGGTCGGCGGCGGTATTTCCGAATTAGATGATATTGATGCCTTGCTCAAAGCCGGAGCCGATAAAGTATCTTTAAACTCGGCAATTGTAAGAAACCCAAAATTAATTAGTGAAGCGGCTCAGCAGTTTGGAAGTCAGGCAATAGTTGCCGCAATTGATGTTAAATATAACGGGAACGATTATAAAGTTTATATTAAAGGCGGAAGGGAAGAAACCGATTTAACAGGAATCGAATGGTGCAGGCAGGCTGCCGAATTTGGTGCGGGAGAAATACTGCTGACTTCGATGGATAAGGATGGAACAAAAACGGGTTACGATATCAAATTTCTGAAAGAGCTTACAGAGTCTGTTACCATTCCCGTTATTGCTTCCGGCGGCGCAGGAAAGAAAGAAGATTTTTTAGAAGCATTCAAAGAAGCGAATGTTGATGCCTGCCTTGCCGCCAGCTTATTTCATTATAATATTTTGCCGATAAAAGAATTGAAAAAATATTTGGATGCTTCGGGAATTATCGTTAGAATTTGAAAGATAAATTTCTTTGATAACGATTTTGGAATGAATATTATAACTTCTTTAGTAAAGACATTAGAAAGAAGAATAAAAAATTAAATTTAAAATTTTTAGTGAAGTTCATATCCGATCATTTTTATGATTTACGATTGGAGTGTAAAATGAAACAATTTACCCCTAGCATTATTATTTGTATTCTTTTTTTATACTCGCTTATGCCGAAAGATATTTATCCACAGCATAATGAATGGATCAAATTACCCTTCCAGGGTGGTGAGATCGATAATGTGTGTAACTATAACTCAAAACCTAATATCCTGTTAGCTTCTTCGTTCAGCTTGGGACTTTTTATCAGCGAAAACGGTGGAGAAAATTGGGTGCGAATCCGTGAAGAATCAATTAGGGATCTCGAAATTAATAGTGAGGACGAAGCGTTCATCGCAACCGGATCAGGATTATATAAATCCACTGATTTTGGATATAGCTGGATTAAACTTATTGATCATGAAACATGGCAGGTTGAATGCGGCTTTAACGGAATACTTGCCGCAGATACTATGACGGTTAGAAGGTTCAATTTTTCTTATGTAAAAGATCCCTGGTTAATTAGTTTTGATTCCGGTGAAAACTGGCAAAGTTGGAACGGAACTTCTTTTACCGGAATTAATATGCCCTCATTGTCGGATGTAAAGCAGAAACGCGGCTCCATACTCTTTCACAAAAGCGGAAATGTTTTCAGAGCAGAAGAAACCTACATTTTTATAAGCAATATAGATAGCCTGGATAAATGGGATAACTTAGGAAGGGTATTCGAGTCGTGGCTGTCGCCGGTTCTTACATTTATTAAAGACACATCCGATTCACAAACGATATGGGCATTTTCTCAATACATTGACTATCATCCCGTGGGCTTCATCTACGGAGGAATTTACCGCAGCAGTGATTGGGGAGAAACCTGGTCGGCAATTCCAAACTCTGCAACCGCTATTTTAAAGAACGATTCAAAAATTTTCTTCGGCGATGAAAACGGCGATTTTTTTGTTTACGAACCCGCCGCATCCAAAGTTCAAAAATTTGGTAATGTGGGAGGCAAGATTACATCGATCGTATTCGTACCCGGATTTACCGATAAAATTATTTTCTCTTCACTCGGCGGAATATTTTGTTCTTCTGATAACGGCAAAACCATTGTTAAATCCGATAACGGAATTTATTCGCCAAATTTAACTTCGGTCGGAACAGTACAATTAGATCATAATAAAGAAAGAATTATTTGCGGTACAAAAAATTCAGGCATTTGGTTTAGCGATGACGGTGGTGAAAATTGGAATTGGGCGGATACAAATGCTTACATTGTTCCGGAACTGCTAAAAGCCTCCGGCAGCGATCCCAATATTTTGTATGCTGGCGGTGCGTTCATTTATAAGTCAACTGATGCCGGAAGCAGTTGGTTCAAATTGGGCGGACCACCCGGTCTTTATTACTACGGATGGTACGGTCGGTGTTATGATCTTGAGGTAAATCCGGTTCAACCACAAACATTTCTCGTAAACTATTCTGACCATAGCATGGATCATTACCTGGGTCGCAGCATTTTTGAAGGAACTTTCAACGGTTCATGGGCGTGGAAAAAATTCGAATATGATAACTCAAATTTTTCAGAAGGGAAAATCCAGTATCATGATTCAAGCAGAATCTGGATTTCAAATCTTCAGTATCAAACTGCTGATCCCGCATTAATATTAACAGCGTTCGATTCGGATTCTGTTTTAGAGAGAATTACATTACCTGATTCAAGACATGCAGATATTTGGCTGGTAAGCGACAGCTTATGTTTTATTTATAACATAGCAACTAATAAATTGTGGTCATCGCCTGATTTGGGAAAAACATGGAATTATACCGAGTTTAATTTCGATAGATATATATACGACGATTGGGCAATTGAACAATTTATTGGTGAAATCAGAATATCGCCCGACAAAAAAATCCTCTACTTTTTATATCCGGGCGGAGGTATTTTTTATTCAACTAATTACGGCGG
>CAZTDB010000033.1:0-3566 GCA_964612385.1 uncultured Ignavibacteriaceae bacterium | reverse complement strand
AGGAAGTATTTCAATTGGCTTTTTCAAAAACAAATCCGGGTAGAATATACTCTGCAACAAATAAAGGTCTTTTTGTTAGAGATATTACAACGTCATTAAATGATTATCCGGGGGAAAAGTATCCTTTAAATTTTAGATTAAAGCAAAACTATCCAAATCCGTTTAATCCGGTTACGGTAATAGGCTATGAGGTACCAACGTATTCGTTTGTAACATTAAAAGTATATGACTTGTTAGGCAGGGAGGCAGCATCATTGGTGAATGAATGGAAGCAGCCCGGAAAATATAAAGCTGTTTTTGATGCAAGTAATCTTGCCAGCGGATTGTATTTATACAGATTACAATCAGACGGAAGTTTTTTGACAAATAAGATGATACTTACCAAATAATTACAGAAAACAAACATATTTATATGGTTAACAATTCTTTTATCAACGAATTAAACTTTGACAAACTTAACGGATTAGTTCCGGCTGTTGTGGTAGATGCAAATAACGATGCCGTGCTTATGCTGGGCTTTATGAATAAAGAAGCGGTAACAAAAACCATAGAAACTAAGCTGGTTACATTTTTCAGCCGCAGCAGAAATTCATTATGGACCAAAGGCGAAACTTCGGGGAATTATCTGCACCTTGTAGACATCAAAACCGATTGCGATAACGATGCACTGTTAGTATTTGCCAATCCCGCCGGGAATATATGCCATACGGGTAAATACTCGTGTTTCGATGTACCAAATCAAGCCCGGCTTAATTTTCTCAACGATCTTTTCGAATTAATTAAAAGCAGAAAAGCCGAACTGCCGGATAATGCTTACACTACAAAATTGTTTAAGGAAGGAAGCAATAAGATCATTCAGAAAGTTGGTGAAGAAGCCATTGAAACTGTTATTGCCGCAAAGAACAGAAACAAGGAGGAAATAATTAATGAAACATCCGACTTATTATATCATTTGTTTGTTATGCTTGCCGATCAGGAAATTGAGCTTGAGCAAATCGTAAAAAATTTAGCCGAAAGAGCAAAGTAGTTTATCCGTTCAATTAGACCTCAGTTTTTTTTATTTTCGCATCAACATTCATTTATCTAAAAAACTAATGACATTTATCCGCATATCAATTATCACTTTAATCTTACTTTCGCAATGCCTGTTTTCCCAAAGCGAATTAAACAATAGTATTCAATTTGAATTTCTGCCTGCCGGGCTGAATTTTAATCCTTTAAAAGCAAATCATCAGGAAGCCAGGCTCGGCGTACTTTACTACACCGCTACCACCAATCTGAAGGTTGACATCGGCAATACCATTGATCTTTTTCGATTCGAATTTCCACAGGAAAATCTTCGATTTACAGTAGGAGTTGATTTTATGGCGTATGCATTTTCTACAAGCTTTGAAGGAAAGCGTTTGCAAATAGATGCAATTGACGGATTCTTCGGAGGGAATCTTTCCTTTTCAAAAAGTTATAATAAAAACAAGCTGCTTGGCAGATTAAGAATAATTCATAACAGCGCTCACTTTGTTGATGGGCATTATGACCTCGACCAGAAGAAATGGATGGACGATACCGAACCGATTCCGTTTACAAGAGATTTTGGCGAGCTGACACTTGCTCACGAAATCAATACCGCAAGCACATTGATTAAATATTACGGCGGCTTATCATATTCATCGTTAGTGCGCCCTGCCGAACTGAAAAGATTTAACTATCATTCTGGTGTAGAATTGACGTTTGTAAATTTAATAGGAGAAGTATTTGAGCACAGCATAAACATTTTTTTAGCACATCATTTTTCTTTAGCCGGCGCAGAAAAGTATATCGGCAATCAGCAAACACAAGCAGGAATTAAATTCGGGAGTTGGAACGATAAGGGAATTGTTTTTTATGTGTCGTTTTACTCCGGCGGGGATGTTTTCAGTTCTTACTATTACAGGCATGTAAAAAAGTGGGGGATAGGATTTAACGTCGACTTTTAACATCTAAAAAAATTGAAGGAAAGGAATTTTTATGTACTCTGCATTCGAAACGGAAGTGAGAATTCGTCCCGACGATATTGATTTAAATAATCACGTTCACAACACAAAATATTTAGACTACGTTCTTGCCGCTCGTTACGATCAGATGATAAATAATTATAATATGTCAATGGATGAATTCTGGAAGTTAGGATACAACTGGGTTGTTAGTATAACTTATATCGAATATAAGCGTGCATTAACTTTGCAAGACCGTATAGTAGTACGTACGCAAGTTGATTCTGTAAACGGTGCACAGTGCAGAGTAAATTTTTGGATATTAAAAAAAGAAAACAAAAAAGTTGCCGCAGAAGGTTATTTAATTTATACTATGATTTCAACAACCAACGGAAGACCCGTCAGAATTCCCGATGAAGTGATTAATAGGTATTCGATTTGAAAAACATGAAATTAAAATAGCTGAAGAGATTGAATTTCCCGGATTTAGTCGGCTTCTATAAGAATTATTTTAACCGGAACAGCAGGGAAATGTCGTTTTAGCCTTTCGATGTCATATACAAGTTGTTCGCCGTACGAAACACCGCTGGACATTTCTTTTTGTAATTTGTGTGAAGGAACTATCTCGACCCCAACTTCTGCCTTATTCTCGTTGAAGAAATACTGAAACTTGGCAAGATCGTAAAACATGAATGGATACTTACCAAATTGAACCTCCACTAAAACTTTATCTTTAACAAAATCTATTTGTTTAAAAACCCCCTTAATTTCAACATCGCTGTTAGGTATTCTTAAAGTGTAAATATCTTTTAATTCTTTGAAGCCCTTCTTATGGAATAATTCTTTGAATTGCTCATTCATATTAATCGGTGAGTACAGCGCACGTCCCATCATGGTACGTTCTTTACTAATTTTTGTCTTAGACGATTTGATATTTCTTATCACAGCATCGATTTCTTTATTTAGTTTTGGATATCGTAACTTAAGAATTTCACTCCCACCAAGATGTGAATATTCATATACTACTTTCATTGTTTTACTCAAATGTTGGGAAACAATGATGTCGGATTAGCCCCGAAGTTGACTTTTTTCGGTGGGACATATCCTTCTTTTGTATTAGGATCAAAAACGGGTCGTTCCATTGGTCTCACGAGCAATTCACCTTTTAGTGCAAGATTTACCCTTTCCTGAGCAATCGTAAAATATTCCGGAAGTATTTCTGCTCCAATTGATTTTCTTGAATGCATCAGTGAAGCTATTTGTGTTGTTCCGACTCCCATGTAAGGGTCTAAAGTCCAATCACCTTTATCAGTTAAAGAGAGCACCAATCTCTCAATAAGTTCAACAGGGAATTGCGCCGGATGAATTGTTTTTTCAATATGATTTGATTTCACATTTGGAATTTCCCAAACATCGGATGGATTCTTACCCAGTGGATTACCGGAAAGTTCGCCCTTCTTAGGTCCTTTAAAATGTTTTTTATCGGGATATTTAGATGGAACTCTAACAGCATCCAAATTAAACGTGTAACTATCTGACTTTGTGAACCACAAGATAACCTCATAACGACCTGAAAATCTCTTGCTTGCATGCAAG
>CAZTDB010000032.1:0-11760 GCA_964612385.1 uncultured Ignavibacteriaceae bacterium | reverse complement strand
CTCAGTTTGTCTCTCACCGCCTGTTGCAATAACTTCTCCACCCGGAGAAATATAAACATCAATTTCACTTCTAACTCCAAACTCACCCGGCAAATATATACCTGGCTCAATTGAGAACGAGGTGGAAGGTAAAAGTAATCTTTCGTCTTTAGTTTCAAAATTGTCAAGGTGTGCACCGCTGCCGTGTAAATCGGTCGTTATAGAATGTCCTGTTCTATGGATAAAATACTCACCATAACCGGCTTTAGCAATTAAGCTTCTTGCTTCCTCATCAACTTCGAATCCCCTAACCGGCTTATTTCCTTCGAATCTTTTCTTAACTAAATCGAAGGCAGCGTCTCTCGCACCGGCAACAATATTAAAAATGCTTATATATTTTTCGGGTACTGATTTACCGGCAAAACCAACCCATGTAATGTCTGACCAAACTCCTTCCGGCTTATTTACTTTAGCCCATAAATCAATCAATACAAAATCGTCTTCAGTTATCGGTTTGTTGATTTTGGAAGTGGGAGCATAATGTGGATTGGCGCTGTTCTCGTTTACTCCTACAATTGGGGGATGGTCAGTATAATAATTTCTTGCATTAAACTCCTTCATTATAAATTGCTGAACATCATATTCAGTTATAAAAGAACCGGATAAAAGATTATTTCTAATTAAGTTAAAAGCCTCTTTTGCTATTATAGTTAAGGAGTCAGCAACCGGTTTATTCTCCTCAAATTGTTCTTTTGTCCAAACAGCAGCAAAAAGTGATATTAAATCTGCACTGCTCCCGATTTCAATATTATAGGAATTAATTTGCTCAATAGTGCCGGCATCAACCTTTGAAACGTAGGGGATGGCATTTAACGGGGAATATTCCATAGCAATCTTTTTTGCTCTAGAGAGTACTTTTGATAAATGGTTGGTGAGAGATATGTGACTGGAATAAGTCAATTTATCTCCGGGCAAATGATCGAGGTTGCCTGCTTCGATAGCGTTTACAATCTTCACAGGAGTTCCTTCTTTTGGAATGAAGTAATAGAATCTTCGAGTTAAGTGCCTTTCTTTTGGTACGTCTAAAATGTTTAGTGCTAAATCGTTGCTGCCCCGGAAGTCATACAATAGCCATGCATCGAAGTTCATTGATTTTATAATGGACTGAATTTTGGTAAGATTAAAATTTCCCATTAGGTCCTCTTGATTGGTTTTAAAAAGAAGGAAAGAATAAATGAGTCTTCTCTAAAAAGTTATTTTTCAGTAAAGAAATGTTTCGATTATCAAGAATATTTAAATACGAAAATTGCAAGTAAGACCTTTTTAGATTCGCCTCATAAATTAAATGTCACAGATTATGCTAACCTTTGTTCCTTCATTTGGTAAGCTTTCAATTTTAAATTGTCCCCCATGCAGCTCAGTAATTTTTTTTGCTATTATCAAACCCAAGCCTGAACCTTGCTGCTCGTGAAGCTGACGGTCAAATTGCATATATGCACCTACGGAAATAATTTGATCCGGTGTCATTCCTCGCCCGCTGTCCGATACATGGAATAACACGCTTGTATCGTTCGACATTAGAGTTACTATAACCGGCGTTCCTTTCTCGGAGAATTTGAATGAGTTATCGATTAATTCATAAGCAAGCTTTTTGACATAACCTTCACCCATCCTCAGCGGAGCGTCCTCAACTTCTAACACTAAGTCTTCATCCCTCTCTAATTCCTGAGCAATTTGTTTAGCGGTTGATACTATAATTTCCCGCGGATTGAAGTAGTAAGATTTTCTTAACAAGCTGACTTTTTCAGGATCTTTCCCAATCATATCGAGTTGAGCAAAGGCAAGAAAATTTTCAGTGAGTTTTTTTAGTCTTATTGCATCCTTGTTTATGTATTTAAGCATCTGAATCATTTCCGGTTTGTTCAGATGATCAAAATCTTTAATAAGAATTTCCGAAAAACCTAAAATTCCGTTAAGTGGAGTAAAAAATTCGTGAGGCAAAGAGAACGAAATACTTCCGCGTAAATCATCTAATCTTTTCTCGGAATTCTTAAGCCACGTTTCATATTTTTCGAATGCAAGCTGGATAATCTTAATAAGTTCGGGAGAGCTGAAAGGTTTTATAATAAAATATTCAAAACTGAAGAGAGATCCACCTTTTTTTGCTTTGCTGGATTTTTTATCTAATAGAAATATGAAAGGAATAGTAGCAATAAAAGTTTCATCTCGAAGTCTGCGAAGAACATCATATCCGAATCCGTCGTAAATATCCCAACTACAAATAACCAAATTAGGAACGTTTTTCAAAGCTAACTCGTATCCTTGTGCCGCTGTTTCTGCAACGTCAACGTTAAACTCGTCGGATGCTAAAGCGGAAGCTATCTGCCTAATCACCTTACTGTCATCTTCAATTAGGAGTACGTTTTTCATTATTTCTCTTTAATCATTTTAAAATAATTTTACTCTGCAAAGTTAAACATCTCATGCACAACAAAAATTACAATATTTTATTGCTTTTTCAAAATTACCGGAGAAACATTAGATTAGTATGGTATTTTTTCTCAAGCATTCATGTAACGGATATATTTTTTTATTGTTACATACGGGATTCTTAAATACCAACGAGATTTCATTAAATAATCCTTATTAGACAAAGGAAATTAATAATGATCAAACCCACGATCCGATTAGCTGTTTTAGTTGCAGCATTGCACTTTATCAGTTATGCGCAATTATATAAAGGTCCGGCTGCCGGAACTAGTGAACCCGGCATTACTACTAACACTAATAGTGTGGGGGTTTTACAAAAACCAAGTTCTCTCAAATTGAACATCTTTAATAAATTTAAAAGCGAGGATATTCCCGGGCCCGAATACTCAACACCGCCTAAAGCACCTTTAGGATCCAATATTGTAAGAGATGTATCCTTTACCCATTTAAATAAATCTGCCGCTGAGTCGGGAATAATAGAGTTTGCAAGTTTTAATGGGATAGAAGATGCAGTAAGCCCCAGCGGTTTTATTTCCATTCCTCCCGATCCCTATATTGCTGCAGGTCCGGAACATCTGATTCAGGTGGTAAATACGAGATTTAGAATTACCGATAAAAAAGGAAATCATATTAAATCGATTTGGGCTTCAAATTGGTATGGTGGATTGGGGATTGAAAATGTGAGTCCTTTTGATTGTAAAGTAATTTATGATCATCATTCAAAAAGATGGGTAATGGTTTGGCTTCACGTAAATAATACAAGTTCTGAAGCTTACATATTGGTCTCGGCTTCTGAAGATTCGAGTGCCGAAGGTAATTGGTATAGCTGGAAAATTGCATCAACTGTAAACGGAACTACTCCCTCGGGTAAATGGGCAGATTATCCCGGTATCGGCTTTGATGATAAAGCAATCTATATTACAACAAATGATTTTAGTTTTGATGGAAACAAGCCGGCTACAACAAAAATTAAAATTATCCCCAAAACTGAGCTTTACAGAAATACAATTGACCCGCTTAATTTTATGGATATATATGATATTAAATATCCTGATTATGTTTTTGATGCTTTTAATATTCGTGCGGCAAGAATGCATACCTTAGCAGAGGGCTGTTACTTTATAGCTCACTCCCGCTATACAACAAAAAATTCTTTGGCTGTATATGAACTAATTGATCCGCTTGGTTCGCCAATTTTAAGCGGAATGGTAATGCCGGTTACTCAATACGATAATCCTACGGATGCAAATCAGCTAGACGGAGGTACTCCCTTAATTGATATAGGCAATGGAACTGCATTTTATAACGAACCTTTTTACAGAGATGGTATTTTGCATTGCGTTCACAATATTGGTTTTGGAACTTCACCAAAGTATTCTGCACTAAGATATTTAGCGCTCGATACGCAGAATTTAAAGCCTTTAGTAGATGCAGCGATGGGGAAAGAAGAATTTTGGTATTATTATCCGGCGGTTGCAGCAGATCGGAATAACAATGCTGTTATTTCATTCAGCCGGTCAGGACTTACTGAGTATCCCGGGGCATATTATACTGTGGTTCCTTCCGTATCAGGAATTCCATTAGGTAGTATTGAGATGAAAGCAGGACAAGGAAATTATATCAGAACCCATGGCGGCGAAAGAAATAGGTGGGGGGATTACAACGGTGCCTGGGTTGACCCATCTGATGAAAATAATATTTGGCTCATTTCTGAATTTGCTGCTTCAGCAGTCTATCAAAATATAGGCAGACATTGGGGAAATTGGGTTACCGGTATCCGTTTAACGGCATTTGGCGGTGAGGTAGTACCAGCTCAAACAAAGGTATTGTATGCCTCGTCAGGATTACTAAGTTCAGGAAATATGTTTACCGTTAATCTGAGTGATGGACTGGGTAACCTTTTAGGTGAATCCAAATTCAGCCTTGTTAAAAGTATTTCCATCGATCCCGTTTCAAAATTTATTTACGGTCTCGCTCCTTTAGGGAATGGTAAAAGTAATTTAATTCGGATTAGCTCGGCGGATGGCAGCGGTTATATTTTGCATACATTAAATATTGACAGCTTAACTTCAATTGCATTTGACAATCAAGGGAATTTATTTGCTGCCCGTGAAAGTGGACAAATTTATTCAATTAACCCTGAATCGGGGACTGATTCACTTAAATCAATTTCAGCAATGGCTATTAATGGTATGACTTTCGAACCTCAGACGAATGAATTATTTATTTGCACACCGGCTTTTTTCGGTCAACCGCGCGATAGAATATACAAAGTGAACCTCGAGACAGGCGATACACTGTTAATCGGAAGAACGAACATAAACAAACCGCATAACGACTTAATTTTTGATGAAAATAGTAATCTTTACTCTATAGTCGGCACTAATTCTCAAGTTACTGATTTAATCAAAATCGATCTTAATACCGGTATTGGTACAGTTATAGGTTCTACAGGGCATCGCGGACTTACCGGACTTGCTTACTTAACAGGTATGCCTGTAAGTATTGATGATGAGAAAAAACAAATTGCTCTTAATTCTTTTAAGCTCTCACAAAATTACCCAAATCCATTCAATCCTTATACTACAATTGAATATCATCTGCCGATTGATGCTCAAGTTAGAATTCGGGTTTATAATTCTATCGGAAAAATTATTAGTGAGTTGGTAAACCAATATAAGCCGGCGGGAATACATAGAATACAATTTAATGCAATGAACCTCCGTGGAGATAATTTAAGCAGCGGCGTGTACTTTTATAACATTTATGCGGAAGGAATAGATGGAAGTAAATTTAGGAATATGCGTAAGATGATAATACTTAGATAAAAATATTTCATTGAGAATCTGACTAAATCATCTTATTTTGTAAATAAAAAAAGTGAGCATTATGACACGTATCGTATTAGAATCGGAAGATAGCAAAGATGTGCTGCTAATTAGGGAATTAGCAGATCGCTTAAAAATAAAATATAGTATTCTTACCTCAACCAAGGGTGAAAAAGCCGAAAGGGAAAAACTCAAACACTATTATCAGGTAATAGATAAAGGAATTGATGTTTCCAACTTTGGGGATCCCTCTATCTGGCAGAGGAATACGAGAAGAGATAGAAAAGTAGATTTTGCCTGATGAAATTATTAGACAGTAATATAATTATTTACTCTGCAAAAGATAATTATGCTTTTTTAAGAAAAATTTATAAAGAGCGAAATGTCTTCATTTCGGATATTACACGTTTAGAAGTGCTGGGATTCCATAGAATTACTCCTAATCAAGAGGAATTTTTTATATCTATTTTTTCTGTAGTTAATATTCTTCCTCTATCGAATGAAGTAATAGAGGCAGCAATAAAACTCAGACGTACTTATAATTTATTTATTGGCGATTCTTTGATTTCTACAACTTCAATTTTAAAAAATTTGATACTCTACACTAATAATGAAGCTGATATTGTGAACATAAAAGGATTAAAGATTCACAACCCGCTGAAAGATAAAATAGAAAGAATTGGGCACGGAAAAAAAATTTAACTATTGATTTGTTAAAATTTATTTTAGAATCGAATTAAAAATTCTTTTATCTAAATTTCTTTCCCGCCATCGTTGGTAATTCGCTTCGGGCAGTCAGATTATCTCAGCAGGAAAATTATATACTTAGTATTCAATCCTTTTTGTTATTTTTGCCGTGTAATATATAATCACTAAAAAGTGAAGTAAATTCATATTAAAAATAAAATTATTTACAGCATTAAAATTTTAACGGTTAACAATGCATAAGTTTTTAGGTACATACAATGTAATCCCTTCTCTGCCGAAAAATCTTGAAAAACTTAGAGAGCTGACTTACAATCTTCACTGGACATGGAATCCCGATGCGAGAGATTTATTCAGAAGGCTTGATAGAGAACTTTGGGAGGAAACAAACCACAATCCGGTTATGATGCTTGGCAGCATAAGCCAGGAAAGATTAAAAGAGGTATCTTCCGATGAAGGTTTTTTAGCTCATCTCTCACGTGTGGATAGCCGTCTGCAGCAGTATCTCTCCGAAAAAACGTGGTTTCAAAAAAATTATGGCGAACGTGACGATGTCAATATCATTTATTTCTCAGCCGAGTTTGGATTAACGGAATGTCTTCAAACTTACTCAGGCGGATTAGGAGTTCTTGCCGGCGATCATCTAAAAGCCTCAAGCGATCTCGGGATACCATTAATCGGAATGGGATTATTATATAAGGAAGGATACTTTCAGCAATACCTTGATTCAGATGGCTGGCAGCACGAAAAATCTGAGATGAATGATTTTAATAATCTTCCCATGAGGCTGGTATTAAAAGATGATAACGAACCGCTTATCCTTTCTGTTACTTTCCCGGGAAGGGAAGTATATTTTCAAGTGTGGAAAATTCAAGTTGGCAGAGTCCCGCTTTATCTGTTAGACACAAATGTATTTATGAATTCCGATGATGATAAAAAAATCACCGAAACTTTGTATGGCGGAAACGTTGAAACAAGGATTCAACAGGAAATAATTTTAGGAATAGGAGGAATAAGAACGCTTCATGCAATCGGAGTTAAGCCGTTAGTATGCCACATGAATGAAGGGCATTCCGCATTTCTCGCTCTCGAACGAATGAGAATTCTAATCGATATGTACGGATTAAGCTTTAATGAAGCCAAAGAGATAGGATATTATTCTAATATTTTTACTACACATACTCCGGTGCCGGCAGGTATCGATGTTTTTGCTAATGAGCTTGTGGAAAAATATCTTGGTGAGTATTATCGAAATGAATTAAAAATTTCCGGTAAAGAATTTTATGCATTAGGCACAATTTATAAAGGAAAGGAATCCAGCGTTTTCAATATGGCTCATCTTGCAATGAACTCCGCCGGTTTTATTAACGGTGTGAGCAGATTACACAGTCAGGTTTCGAAAAAGATGTGGGTTTCGGCATACAAAGATGTTCCTTTTAACGAAATACCAATTGGTTACGTTACGAACGGAGTTCATACCCGCTCCCATCTCTCGCGTGAAATGGAGGAGCTGCTTCTTCAATATATAGGTGAAAGATGGATACGTGAACCTTCCGATAAGTCAATTTGGGAACGAATAGATAAAATACCGGATGAAGAATTATGGAGAACACACGAACGCAGACGTGAAAGATTGGTCGCTTTTGCCCGTCAAAGGTTATATTCCCAAATTAAAAAGAGAGGCGGCAGCCAGGAAGAGCTTCAAGAAGCTGCTGAAATTTTAGACCCGACAGCATTAACAATTGGTTTTGCAAGACGCTTTGCCACTTATAAGCGAGCCACTTTGATTTTTAGGGATATCGATCGACTTTCTGATATAGTTAATGACGGTTCCAAGCCGGTACAAATTATTATAGCGGGTAAAGCTCATCCCAAAGATGAAGAAGGAAAAAGATTCATACAGGAAATTTATCAGATCACAAAAGAAGAAAGATTTAGACGCAAAGTTGTATTCATCGAAAATTATGATATCAACGTTGCAAGGTATCTTGTTGAAGGCTGCGATATTTGGCTTAATAATCCGCGCAGACCGTTAGAGGCAAGCGGTACATCGGGTATGAAAGTAATTGCTAACGGAGGTTTAAATTTTAGCGTGCTCGATGGCTGGTGGGATGAAGGTTTCGATCCTGAAGTGGGTTGGAAAATCGGAAATGGTGAAGAGTATTCCGACCATGATTATCAGGATGAAGTAGAAGCACGGCAGCTTTATAATACATTAGAGACTCAAGTAATTCCGCACTTTTATGAAAGAGAGGAAGACCGGCTTCCCCGGAAATGGATTTCTAAAGTCAAAAAGTCCATGAAGAAATTAGGACCTATATTTAACACCCATAGAATGGTTCGTGAATATTTTGAAAATTATTATAAGCCCTCTGCGGAAAAAAGGCAGGAGTTAGTGAAGAACGATTGTGAAATCGTTAAAACTCTTGCTGCATGGAAGGTAATGGTTAAACAGAATTGGCATCTTATCAAGGCTGTTTCTGTAAATACCAATGGATACCCGACTCAAATTTATGTAGGCGATGAATTTCCTGTTACCGCTGAAATTGATTTAGGTGCACTTAACCCGGATGATGTTGAGGTTCAAATATATTATGGCCCTGTTGAAAAACAGGAAAATCCCCAGGTTAATTCCACAGTCGTTATGATACCTGAACAGAGAAAAAACAAATCAGAAAATTATAAGTACTCTGGAAAAATTGCTGCAAAAAAGAGCGGGCAGCAGGGATATACGATTAGAATTTTACCCAAGCATCCGTTAATGATTCATCCGTTTGAATTGGGTGTAGTTTATTGGGCAGGATGAGCTTAATTATAGGCATATTTAGTTGTGCTTAAATTTAACAGAAGTCGCTTTCCAGCTATGCATTATAAAGATTCCTTCTTTTTCGCCTCCAACTCCTCCCATCTTTCATAAAGCACTTTAACAGTTTCTTTTGCTTCTTCAAGCTGTTGCTTCAGATCATTTGTTTGTGCGGCATATTTTAAATAAAAATCCGGAGAAGTAAATATTTTTTCGATTCTTTCAACTTCTGACTCAGCAATAATTATTTTTTCTTCAATCTGTTCGAGTTCCAACGCATCTTTATAGCTTAGCTTTTTTGCTTTCGGTTTAAAGCGCTTTTCGTCCGCTGTAGTTTTATTTTTTTCGTTCTGCTTTTCACGAAGCGACGCATTCGCAAAATCTTCATTGTCCCTTATCCGGAGCTTTTTCTTTTTAATGTAATAATCGTAATCCCCTTCACTGTAATAAATCTCTCCACTTCCTTCTAAAGCAAGTATGCCGTTGCAGACTCTATTCAGGAAATACCTGTCGTGACTAACAACCATTACACAACCTTCAAAAGAAATTAATGCTTCTTCAAGAATTCTTAGAGTAGGGAGGTCAAGATCATTTGTGGGTTCGTCCAGCATAAGAAAATTACTGCTGCTGCTTAAAATTTTGGCAAGTGTAAGTCTGCTTTTTTCACCGCCTGAAAGTTTACCGACTAAAGTATTTATCCTGTCATCTGTAAAAAGAAACCGCTTTAGATAGGTCCATACGCTCAATTGGTGTTTCCCGAATTTTATAGTCTCGCTTCCTTCGCCAATTGCCTTTATAACAGTATCATCGTCGTTTAAATGGAGTCGTGCCTGGTCAACATAATTGAATTCTGTTGTCTCGCCTATTTCAATTTTTCCTTTTGACGGATTAAGCTCTCCTAAAATAATTTTCAGAAGAGTTGTTTTGCCAGCACCATTATCGCCAACCACCCCGATTTTCTTTCCAGCTTCAAAGTTAAAACTAAATCCTTCAAACAAAATTTTATCTCCAAGCTTAATCCCGATATTTTTAAGCTCAACAACTTTTTTCCCTAATCGTTCTGCAGGAGGAATGATCAAGTCCACATCAACATCTGTTTCATTATTTACCTGCTCTGATAATTCATAAAAATTGTTAAGCCTGCATTTAGCTTTTGTCCTTCTTGCTCTCGGACCTTTTCTAACCCAATCAAGTTCACGTCTAAGGAAAAGCTGCCGCTTGCGGTCTTCAACCTCTTTAACTGCTTCTCTCCCTGTCTTGTTAATCAAATACTCAGTATAATTACCCTGGTGAGAGTAGAATTTGCCAGAAGAAAGTTCAACAATTCTGTTTGCAATCCTGTCCAGGAAATAACGATCGTGTGTAACAAAGATGCATGTTCCTTTATAATCGGCAAGGAAATCCTCTAACCATTCAATTGATTTTGTATCAAGATGGTTTGTCGGTTCATCAAGAATGAGTAAATCGGGTTTGGATATTAAAGCACGGCAAAGCGCAACCCTCCTTTTTTCTCCGCCGGATAAATCTGAAATATTTCTATTGATGTCCGGGGCATTTAACGACTGTGCAAGAATATTAATTCGTTTATCAGTGTTCCATGAATCCAACCTTAAAATAGTTTCTTGAAGATGATGTTTTTTAGGTGAATCGAACGGGGTCTGTTCATACTCATTAATTAAATCCAATTCATTTACAGCCCCGGAGATAATGTTATCATATACACTTTTAGTTTCATCCATAGTAATTTCCTGTGAGAGAAAACCAATTACAAGATTTTTTTTATTTGCAACTTCACCAAAATCTTGAGGCATAAAACCTGAAATAATTTTTAGGAATGTAGACTTTCCGGCGCCGTTCCTTCCAACTAATCCTATGCGATCACCTTCGTGAACGCTTAATGATGCTTTATCAAGAATAATTTGATCACCAAAACGAACTTCCAATTCCAATGCGGATAATATAACCGGAGTAACGTTGTCAGTCATCGATATTTTAATTTCCGTAATTAAATTAAGAACAAATATACGGCAGTAGAGAATATTTAAATATGTAATGATTTATGGTGATAAGGGAAATAAATTGAAAAACAAATCTGCCATGGTCTTCCCTCAAAAAGGAATTATAACGTAAAATATAATTTAAAGTATTATTATATATATTATCACTATCAACCGACTAAAATTTAGTATTAGCAAAAAAGTTTAGGAAACAGAAATTAAGTGAACAAAATATTCCATTATTAAAAATATACCTGTTAGGGTGGCTGAATGTGAACCTTAGTAACACACAATTACCCATATACCCTAACCTTATCCGAAGGATCTAGGGATTAGCTTATTGATTTGTAATAAGCTAATCCCTAGATCCTTCGGATAAGGTTAAAAATCGGGGTGTTGGCTGTGTTACTAAGGTCAATAAGGTTTTTTCATTAGTTTTCTTTTGATGTTAATGCAGCTTGCTTTTATTTCTTTCTATTTTTTGTCGGTTAGTAGTGATATATTATACATATTTTAGATTGTAAACGGATAATACTCCCGACTTGTGCAACTTAGTATGAAATAAACTTTCACACTCTTTTTATAATTATTTGTGTCCTGATAAAAATAGCTTAACTTAGACCGCAAGATTTTTAAAAGTATGCCTTCATTCAATTTCCCTTCTGATTGCAAATTTTTATAATCCTTTATTTTAACAAACGTCCGTTTAATAACGCAATCGACCCAATATGGTTATGGATAAGCTTTAAACCGACAAATTATATAGAAAGAAATATGTCATTCGAAAAACTGAATCTTATTATGCCGCTGCAAACGGCTCTTGCAAACGAAGGTTATACAATTCCTACACCGATACAACAGCATGCTATCCCAGTAATCCTGGAAAGAAAAGACCTTCTTGGCTGCGCACAAACCGGCACAGGCAAAACTGCCGCATTCGCTGTTCCTATTTTACAAA
>CAZTDB010000031.1:0-11911 GCA_964612385.1 uncultured Ignavibacteriaceae bacterium | reverse complement strand
ATTATTCTTTAATGGTAAGCTTGACCTGTTTTCACACAATTAACGGTAGAACCAAAAAGATTAAATGTTGATTTTTCTGCTATAAAATATTTTTCAGTTCTTCAAATGATTGGTAAAGATTTCCCGGGCTATTTTCTCTCTTATTTCTAATATGGCTCATTATATGTAGACATTGTCCATTATTACTGGAAATTTACTGCAAAATTAGTTTGCTTAAAGTATAATCAATAGCAGTTGAATTCTACTTTATGAACCCGCCCCCTCAGGTAATCTTTTTTAATCTCACTATATTATTTAATCCTTAAGGCAGCGAACACTAAACCCGCCTCCCTTGTAGAAGTCGTCTAAGCTGATATTACCATTACTGAAGGATACTTCCATGATGTATGCGTCCGTTGCATTGGTCTTCGTAGAACTTTGAAAGTTATCGTTGTTGTAATGGATCTAATAACTTGATTCCTTCGATCCAATCGAAATCTTTTATATTATGAGTTACCAAGGTAAGTTTATTCTCTAAAGCAGTTGCGGCAACAATTGAGTCTGCCAATGTTATTTTTCTTATCCGTCTAAGCAACGTTGCCCTTTTAATAATTTCCATAGAAATTAGATGGACATCTGCATTGTTGAAAAACTCTTCTAAATATTTTTGCTCTTCAAGATTAGAAAAGCTGAATCCCAAAACTTCTATAACGCTTACAAAAGAAACCGAAGGAACATTCTGCTTTATAAATTCGCGTAAAACTTCGTTATTGGGTTTTGAGGCATAAATAATGATGTTGCTATCTAAGAGGAAAGACATTTTATCTATCTAATGTTCTGTCTTTTCTTGTCTCCTTCTGCCACTCAACCGGTTCTTCAACCGAAGACACTACACCCTTTAGTTTAGACAGATTTTTTAATGCCGTATACATGGCTACCCCTCTGTCAAGATTTCTTTTATCTTCTTTTTTAACAGTGACCTCAACCGGTACTTCCTTGCCGCTTTCAATTTCTTTTGGCGGGGGCACAAGCCAGCGAATGATATTACCTGTTATTATTGCCTTATATGTGTCTGACATTTTAATCCTTTGCTATTCTTGCTTGAAATATATTAAAAACAAAAAGGAATAGAAATACATTATGTATGCATTTATAACCCACGAAACATAATCGAAGCCTCGAAGCCTGAGAGGGATTGAAGCTTAGGAGGTTTAATAGCTAAGAAGTAAAATTTCTGATTATCCACTAAATAAAATATCTTGACCCTAATCCTGTTTTAATATCAAATGATGAAGTTGGTACCAAATTTAATGTTGGTACAACTTCAAAGAAAAAATCAAAGTTACCATTATCTTGAGAACGTAGTTCAGCGACAGCCGGCGTGAAGTTCCTGCGTTCTTCAAAATTTTAGATGAATTAAATTTTCCTGCGGAAAAAATAACTACGCTCTCGGTAGACAGAGACAAGCAGCTTCCGGGAAATGAAATTGATGATTTAGAAATAGAATTTGTGCCAACTTTTATTATCTATAGAGAAGGAGAAGAGATCGGAAGGATAATCGAAGCACCACAAGAAACTTTAGAAATTGATTTGATGAATATTTTAGAAAATTAAGGATCCGGTTTTAACTCCGGATCCTCTAATCATTATGTAAATTTAAACTTCAACTTCCTCCAAAACCGGAAGTTCAATTTTATCCTCCCTTGCTACTTTTACTTTTAACTTTCCATTCTTTCCGTTTGAAGCGGCTTTCTCCTTTTTAACGGAAGATTTTGCGGGATTGTTTTTATCCTTATAATTTCTATAAGCATAAATTTTATTCTCGTAGTTGCGAAGAATAATTCTATCCTCGTCATGGTGTAAAACGTAGTTAGGCAGTATCGGAATTTTTCCGCCGCCGCCGGGTGCATCTATTACGAAGTGTGGAATTGCAAGCCCGCTTGTATGCCCGCGCAGATTTTCGACAATATTCAAACCGGTTTCAATCGAAGTTCTGAAATGGTTCGCACCTTTTGTTTCATCTGCCATATACATGTAGTAAGGTCGAACCCGGATTTTTAACAGCTTTTGCATTAACTCTTTAACCACAGCAGGATCATCATTAACTCCTTTCATCAATACCATTTGGTTGCCCACAGGAATTCCTGCATCAGCCAGCATCTCACATGCTTTAGAGCTTTCGGGGGTTATTTCCCATGGATGATTAAAATGCGTGTTCAAGTATATCGGATGATATTTTTTCAGCATATTACAAAGGCTGGTTGTAATACGCTGCGGCAAAACACACGGCATCTTGCTGCCTATGCGGATTATTTCAATGTGTGGAATTTCCCGGAGCCGCTTTAGTATTTTCTCGAGCATTGTATCGGTAAGCATTAATGGATCGCCGCCCGAAAGGATGACATCTCTAATTTCCTTATGCTCTTCCAAATAATTGAAAGCGCTCTCAAGCCCTTTCATCGAGATTTTTTCATAATCCCCCACTTTTCTTTTACGCGTGCAAAAGCGGCAGTATAAGCCACACTGGCTTGTAACAAGAAATAGCGCTCTATCCGGGTAACGGTGAGTAATGTTGGGAACAGGGCTCATTGCATCTTCCATGAGCGGGTCTTCTTCGGCATCCATATCCTCAAGCTCGGCTTTGTCGGGTACACATTGAAGCCAGATAGGATCACCCGGATACCGGATTAGGCTCATGTAATATGGGTTGATACGCGCCTGGAAAAATTCGTCAAGGTCTTCAGCTACTTTTCTGTCAAGCCCAAATTTTTCTACAAGCTGGTCAACCGAATGAACGCTGTCTCTTACCATTTGCTGCCACAGTTCCATGACTAACCCTCTGTTTGTTTTAAATACTTACCAAAAACTATTAGGTTATCACCCATTGAATAAAAATCATTAATCTGTGCAACTATTGAATAGTTATTTCTCAAATAAAAATTTCTTGTTCTGCTGTAAATTTCTTTCGAAGATGTTTCTGCTAAGATCCATCTTCCTTTTTTCTCGCATACAAATTTTTCAGCATGCTCAAGAAGCATTTTCCCTACACCTTTCACTTCTGTATCGGGATCAGCAGCTATCCAATAAAGATCATACACGGCATCGGTCAAAGGTCGTTTGCCGGTGCAATGATATCCTAATACTTTTTCCCCCTTTTCGTAAACATAAATATGATAGTCATCCTGTTCGACATTTGATGCGGCGATAGAAACAAGCTCCATCGCAACATCAATTTCATTTTTCGTAAAATTTGGTATCCTTTTTAATATTTCCTCAATTTTTTCTTTATCAGCCGGCTTTATTTTTCGTATCATTCTTTTTTCTGTGTAATGCGAAATTGGCAATTTTAAATAGAAGCTCTGAGTGCTTTAACCCTGCGGCAGCCGCTGCTCTTGCAAAACCTGAGTCGGTCGAAATGTCGGGATTTGGATTAACCTCGATAACGTAAGGAGTATTGTTTCCGTCAATTCTGATATCGATGCGCGCATAGTCTCTGCAATTCATCGCTTCAAAAGCAAGCAGCGCTATTTTCTCAATCTTTTTTTGTACGGATTTATTAATCTTTGCAGGGCATTTCGGTTTTGTGTTTTCGTAGTAGATACTCTCCGCTATCCATTTGCCGTCGTATGTAACTATCTTAGGCAGACCGTCCGGCAGTCCTTTGAATTCTATTTCGGATATAGGAAGAACTTCATTACCTAAAACTGCAACATTCAGCTCGCGTCCCTCTATATATTCTTCGATGATTACTTCCTGCCGGTATGTTTGTTTTAAAAATCTTAATTGTTTGCGTAAAGAATAAAAATCTTTTACAACCGAAAGCTCGGATATTCCGATGCTTGCATCTTCATTCAATAATTTCAAGATAACAGGAAATCTTAAATTAAATTTTGAGGTGAACAGCTTCTCATCCGGTTTAATGGTTATATATTTAGGAGTATTGATACTGTAAGAATTTAAAATATTTTTTGTTCGGGCTTTGTTGAGGCAATTACCAAGTGTGGCAGGATAATTTCCCGTAAACTGATAACCTAACAATTCAAACAAACCTGCCATGCAGTATTCGTACTGTGCAATTCCCTCAATAGATTCTACAAAATTGAAAATTACATCGGGAGAAAACTCATCGATGAGATTTATTACTGTTTCAATGTTTCTGTCTACTGCTAAGGACTTAACATCGGTAAAGCGCTGCTGCAAATTTTTCTTAATCGAATCGATTTCTTTGGAAAAGCCGCTCTCGGAAAGGTCGTTAAGAAGAGTACCTTTTTTTGAAGGTTTGCCGTTATAGAATTTAAAGATGCTAACGGGCGAATTATAACAGATTAAAATTTTTGCGTTATTTTTCATACCAGCTTGTATCTTTTAGCAGCTTCGAAAAGAACTTTGTTTATCATCTCTTCGTATGTTAAACCCGCAGTTCTTGCTGCTTTGGGAAAACAGGAATTTTCTTCAGGGTCCGGCAAAATACCCGGCAGTGGATTAATTTCAATAATGTTTGGAATTAAATTTTTGTCCAAGCGAATATCAATCCGGCTCCAATCTTTACACCTTAATACATTGTAGGCTCTCAGAACCGTTTCTTTAATCTTTGCTTCTAACTCTGGAACAATATCGGCGGGACACGAAAACACGTTCAACGGATTTTCTTTTGTGTCTAATATCCATTTGGCTTCATAAGAATATATCGGGATAAAATCATCGGGAAAATCTTCGTATTTAATTTCAACTATAGGAAGCACCTCTGCTTCACTCCCGTTGCCAAGCACTGCAGCGGTGAATTCTCTTCCAAGAAGAAATTCTTCAACCAGGGCGGGTTGATTATATTCTTTAACAATTCTTTCGATTTCGGCATTAAGCTCTTTTTTGTTTTTTACAAACGATGAAGAAAAAATTCCTTTGCTTGATCCTTCGGAGACGGGTTTTACGATTAATGGATATTTTAAATTTATTTCATCAAATCGGTTTGTATAACCGACTATTAAGAATTTTGCATTCGGAATTTTATAGTAAGAAAGAATTTCTTTAGTGCGGGCTTTATCCAGGCATGTTGCAAGTGTAAGCGGATCGGAACCTGTGTAAGGAATGTTCAGCATGTCAAGTATTGCAGGTATTTGTGCTTCTCTGCTTAATCTATAAAAGCCTTCCGCAATGTTGAAAACAATATCGGGTTTTGATTCCTTCAGTTTATTTAATGCGTCTTCGTTTGCTTCAATAAGAATAACATCGTGAAACTGCTCAATAGCATTCTTTACTGCTGTGATTGTATCCCAAGTATCCCATTCGGCGTACGTATCAACAGAAGCTTCAGCTTGAAGAGGACCGATGTTTTGAATTGGGGATAAATCTTCGAGGAAAGTTTCACTTTCAGGTTTAACATTGAATGTGAGTGCAACATTCAATCTTGCATTAAAGAAGGAAGATAAAATAATTTCTCCTTGTAAAAATTTTTTCAAAAATTTTTTAGCAAATATAACTAATAAAATTTTTAAGTCAACAAGTTTTGAATCACGTGAAAATTTTTTTTGATTCTTCCTCGCTCGACTAACGAAGCCGGGCAGGTCTTACAAGATCATCACTCATTGAATCATTAATATTTTAGAACGTCAAAAATATTTTTAAAATTATTTTTAAAATCACTAATCAAACTTAATAGATGTTTATGATAAAAAAAAATTTTTGCTCACGAGCTGCAAGCGAAGTGAGTTGAAACAAAAAAAATTTTTACGCAATCTTTGCGTACTTGAAACTGCCCGAGTAATGTTCAAGCAAATTTTTTCTGATGGGTTTGTGAGAAAAGCTTTCAAGCCTTGGATCGTCTTCAATAGTTTTAAATGCTGATCTCTTAGCATTAACGATTACGTTCACGTCTTTAATAAGATCTATAAATTTTAATTCGGGAAATCCGCTTTGCTTAGTTCCGAATATGTCACCGGGTCCTCTAAGCTTTAAATCGATCTCCGCAATTTTAAATCCGTCATTATATTTAATCATCGTATGAAGACGAATAGCAGCTTTGTACTGCTCTAACTGAGATGGAGAGAGGTACTCTAAGTCGAATTTATTTTTGTTGTTCGCTTCGGCTAATTCATCTTTAGTAACTAAAATACAATAAGCCTGCTTGAATGCGCGTCCAATTCTTCCCCGAAGCTGATGGAGCTGCGAAATTCCGAATCGCTGTGCATCATTGATAAGCATAATGTTTGCATCGGGAATATCAATGCCAACCTCAATTACCGTTGTAGCTATTAAGACTTCGAATTTTTTTTGCAGGAATTGAAACATTATCGCTTCTTTCTCCTGCCAGCTCATCCGCCCGTGAAGCAAGCCTACATTCAATTCCTTAAAGTAGGATTCCTTTAATTCATTGAAATATGTTTCGGCTGCTTTAAGCTCAAGCTTTTCGGATTCGGCAACTAAAGGATAAACAACAAAAGCCTGGTAATTTTCTTTGCTCTTCTGCTTGATGAACTCATAAATCTCAGGCAATTTATTTTCTCCCCTCAGAAAAGTTTTAATCGGAATTCTGTTTTTCGGCATTTCATCTATAACAGAAATATCAAGATCGCCGTAAACAGTAAGAGATAGAGTTCGTGGAATAGGTGTAGCACTCATTACAAGCACATCGGGAGTGACGCCTTTTCCAATTATTTTTGCTCTTTGCTCAACACCAAACCTTTGCTGCTCGTCTATTACAATTAAAGCAAGATTCCTAAATTTTACTTTTTCTTCAAATAAGGCGTGTGTTCCGATAATGATATCGGCTTCCTGCATTTCAATTTCTTCTAAGTATTTTTCTCTTTCAGATTTAGTTTGTCCGCCTACTATTAAAGTAACTTTAATTTTTCTAATGCTTATCCGGCTAACCATGTTCGAAATGTTTTTTGCATGCTGGTCTGCTAAAATTTCGGTAGGAGCCATTAAAACCGTTTGAAATTCGTTATCAACCGCAATAAGCATAGCAATTAATGCAACTATGGTTTTACCGCAGCCCACATCTCCTTGCAGTAATCTGTTCATAGGTTCGGGTGCTTCCATATCCTTTCGAATCTCGCTTAGAACTTTTAGCTGCGCTGCTGTTAGATCGAACGGAAGGGTTTTCAAAAATTCTTTTATGAGCTTTGATTTTATTAGCATCGAATGACCGGCAAGCTTTGTCTTATAATTATGCTTACGTAATGCGATAAGGATTTCGAGATAAAATATTTCTTCAAACTTGAATCTTTGAAGTGCAGCTTCGTACTTCTGCTTTGATGCGGGGAAGTGCATATTCTTAACTGCATCTTTCAGCGGCATTAAGTTATGCGCAGAAATTATTTCTTCGGGAAGACTTTCTTCAAAATAATCGGCGTAAAGTTCAACCGCGTTGCTGATAATTCTTCTTAAGCTGAATTCCCCTACATTCTTTTCTTTTAATTCTTTTGGTATCCGGTAAAAGGGAATGATTTTCCCTGTATTCAAAAAATTTTGAGATTCGTCCTCTGTGATTCTATCAAAATCGGGATGAACAAATTGAAGCTGACCGAATTTTGAAATAGAAGGTTTACCCGAAACGGCAAAGATGTCTCCTTCATCAAAAACATCATAAAAATATTTTATCCCTTGAAACCAAACACATTCAAAGAATCCGCTCTCATCACGGAAGCTGACTTTAAATACCTCTCTTCTTCCGAAAGTTCGTTTTTCTTTGTCGAATACTTTTGCTATTACAGTAATCTCTCCTTCATAACCGTTCATAACGTAGCCGTAAGCTTTTGCTGCGGTCAAAGTGCTGCTTCGATCTAAATGGCGGGAAGGAAAATACATCAGCATATCTCTAATCGATTCTATCCCGACTTTCTTGAATAACTCAGCTCGTTTAGGTCCAACGGACTTAATGAATTGAACCGATTGATCGAGTATTTGCCCATCTTTTGTTTTCATTTGATGAAAAATAACTTTTGTGAAATGAAATTACAATTCGGAACCATCCTACAGAAAAGTTAAATGGATGGCAATTACGAAAGGTTTATGACTTGTAATTAATTTGATTGTCCGAAGAAGGAACAACTTCAAGCGTTAAAACCACCGATGTTAGCAAAGTGCAGAAGCTTTCGAAAACCATGGAGGTTTCTTATTTCCTAATTGTCATTTCTATTTGGAAGCAATCGACTTTCCGTTTAAGATAATATTTATACTTTCAATCTTAATTGCTCGTATTTTTCTTTTGATATTTTAATCTGTCTTAATATTTCCTTCAATAAGCCGATACTTAAATCTTCACTAGCATGCACCGGTACAACTGTCCGTCTTCCGTCTTGATGAACATATCTGACATGACTTCCTCTACTAGAAATTTTCTTAAAATTAAGGAGTTCCAGAATTTTGCACGGTTTCTTCCCTGAAACTGTAACAAGTTTGGTCATATTGCTACTTCAACTTGTTGGAACCCAATGAATTTCATTGGGACAAATTCTTCTCTTTCATTTTCAAGACAAACTTCTATGGCTTCTTTCACTCTTTCCACCGCTTGATCAATCGTTTTTCCTTGTGTGTAACATCCGGGTATATCCGGTACTACCGCTATATACCATCCTTCTTCAGATTGCTTAATTATCACAGGAAAATTATATACACGAACTTTATGTCTTGGCATTTGAATAAATCCCTTCCGACTAGTTGTCTAAGAATTATTTTATATAAATTTAATTCTTTTACCATAAACAAAAAAATCATACATTGAGACTGAGTCCGGTAAAGAAAAGTTTCCGGCGTATTGGCATTAACGGATTAGAAAATCAAAATTATAACTGTTTCAAGTATATTCAATTTTAAAGTAAGGAGAGTAATTTGCTTTATTGCAAATGAGAATTAGCTATTTAAAACTCAGCTAATTCCATTTTCATATCGCGGTTCATTAAATCGGTAGTAGCTTTAACGGGGTCTTTTTCTTCGAATAAAATTTTGTATACTTCATGTGTTATTGGTGTTTCTACGTGATGCTTCTCTGCAAGTCTCCATGCCGAACGACTGGTTTCAACTCCTTCGGCAACCATTTCCATCGATTTAAGTACGGCTTTTAATTTTTTACCCGCACCGATTTGTTCGCCTACATAACGATTGCGGCTGTGCCGGCTCATGCATGTAACGATTAAATCGCCCATCCCGGATAAGCCGGCAAAAGTTTCTGCCTGTGCACCCATAGCAATTCCAAGCCTCGATATCTCTGCAATTCCACGTGTCATAATGGCTGCTTTAGTATTATCGCCAAACTTCGCACCGTCAACTATACCGGCACCAATGGCTATCACGTTTTTAAATGCGCCGCCAAGCTCTACACCCAAAATATCTAATGAGCCATAAACTCTGAAATACGAAGTAATGAATGCCGCTTGTATTGACTTTGAAGTTGCTTTACTCTTGGATGCCGAGACTACTGCAGTAGGTATTCTTCTGCTTACTTCTTCCGCGTGGCTTGGTCCTGAAAGCACCCCGATTTGCTCTGAATCCAAAGAGGGGAATACATCCTGAAGCATTTGAGACATAGTCATCAAAGTTTTTATCTCTATTCCTTTTGCAACGTTTACAAGGATAGTATTCTTAATTGAAGAGTATTTGATTTCTTCTACAACACTTCTTAGGAATTGAGAAGGAACGGCAAGAACCAGCATATTCTGATTTTCAGTTGATTCTTCGAGATCGTAAGATATTTTTATTTCTTTTGGAATTTCAATTCCGGGGAGGTATCGTTTATTTTCTCTTTGTTTAAGAAGAGCTTTTGCATAACTCTTTTTATATTCCCAAAGAGTTATTTTGTGCCCGTTATAATGAAGCAGAATAGCAAGAGTGGTTCCCCAGCCGCCTGCCCCCAAAACAGATATTTTCATTAACCGTCTGTTTTCTTCTTGGAAAATCTAAGTCTATTTTCACTGCCGTTAAAAATTCTAACAAGGTTTTTTCTATGCGTAAAAATAACCAGCGCTGATATAGCTATTACAAACGGCAACAGCGTACTATATCCGGGAATGTTAACATGAAATATATTTTCTCTTACCACCAGGGTTACAGGTACCGCTGCTGCGGCAAGTATTGAACCTAAAGAGACGTATCTTGAAATGCTGACAACCAGAATAAAAACTCCTATTGCTACCAGCATATCTACCGTGATTATCATAAGAAGCATACCGAGAGCGGTGGCGATTCCCTTTCCGCCCTTGAACCCTGCGAACACCGTCCAGATATGCCCGATAACAGCAGCGATACCGGCTATAATTTGAACTAAAGTAAAGTCATCGAAGGGTGTTATGTTTGCAAACGGCATTGAGCCGTAATGAAGCCTTGCAACTACGACTACTGCAAGAACGCCTTTCAACGCATCTAAAATAATTACTAATAAACCGTGCTTCCATCCCAACACGCGCATTACATTAGTGCCGCCTGCATTTCCGCTTCCATGCTCACGAATGTCTATTCCCTTAACGGCTTTACTTACAATAATGCTCGTCGGAATAGAACCGATTAAATACGATAAAATGATAATTGTTGCTAATAAATACATTTATTCTTTACCTTTATTCTAACGGGGGAGTAAACTAACTATTATAACTTAAAAATTCAATGACACAATTAAATTACTTACGAATAAATCATACCCACAATCCATGAATAGGATGCATAAACGGTATTTGAGATGCAAAGCAAATAATGTTACTTGTAACTAATTTTTAATTAATTTCTTAAACGAATTAATATCTTCCTGTGAGGTTATCTTAAAATTCAAGGGAGAGCCGTCAACAATATAAACTTTCTTTCCCATTCGATTTATAAGCATCGATTCATCTGTTCCAATAAAATTTTCCTCATTGGCTGTTTTCATTGCTTTATATAATTCCGCAAACCTAAAAACTTGCGGCGTTTGAACATTATAAATAAACTCCCGGTCAATATAATCTTGAACAAATTTTTTCCCTTTAATCATTGTGTCTTTCGCTTTAATGCAAACTACGGCATTTCCCTTTTCCTTTGCTTTCATTATGGCATTAGTAAGAACATTCTGAGGAAGCAATGGGCGGGCAGCGTCGTGAACTGCAACAAGATCGTCTCCCGCTGCAGGAAGGGAAGAGAGAACATTAAAAACCGAATTTTGTCTTTCCTTCCCGCCTTTAATCAGCATTTGCACTTTTGTTAAGTTATACTTTATCGTTAGCTTTTCAAGCAGAGGAAAATATTTAGCTTCGGCAGAAATGTATATTGCATCAATATTTTTATTCTTCTGAAAAACTTCCAATGTATAAACTATAAGTTCCCTGCCGTTGATTTTAAGGTATTGTTTAGGAGTCCGAAATCCGCTCCGCAGCCCTTTACCTCCTGCAGGAATTATTGCAAAAGTTTTCATACTATCAGCATCGCATCGCCGTAGCTTAAAAATCTGTATTTATCTTTCAATGCTTTCTTATATGCCTTCATTACAAACTCGGTTTCCGCAAAGGCACAAACCAGCATAATCAAAGTCGACTCCGGCATGTGAAAGTTGGTGATTAATTTGTCTGGAATTTTAAAATCGTACGGCGGATAAATAAACTTATCAGTCCATCCTCTGCTTTGTTTAACGAGACCATCTGCCGTAACGCTGGTTTCCAACGCCCGTGCCGCACTTGTACCAACCACAAAAACATTATGTTTAGAAGTGATTGCCTTATTGATAATCTCGGCAGATTTAGCGGGCACTTCATAAAATTCGGAATCCATTTTATGCTTGGTAAGGTCTTCAACTTCTACAGGTCTGAATGTACCTAAGCCGATGTGTAAAACTACCGGTACAATCTGAACCCCCTTTTTATCGATTTTTTGAAGAAGCTTTGGAGTAAAGTGCAAACCTGCAGTTGGTGCGGCAACCGAACCGTCGACACGCGCAAAAACGGTTTGATAATTTTCTTTATAGGATGTCTCCGGT
>CAZTDB010000030.1:0-11933 GCA_964612385.1 uncultured Ignavibacteriaceae bacterium | reverse complement strand
AAAGCGATATCAAAATAAAAATTAGCAACTGAGCTAAAAGAAAAAACTTATTTTTCATTGATCACCTCCACAGCTATGAACTTCCGAATAATCACCTCTAAAAACCTCGTAACCGCCGATAGCATATTTTAAATCATCCGGGTTTGAACGATCGAATACTTTTTCACCTTCAACCCAGGTTTGCTCGACGTGTGAATAGATACTAAATGGATCCCCGGAAAGAATAATAAAATCCGCATCTTTACCTTTTTCCAATGAGCCAACTCTATCTTGCAGTCCTAACATTTTTGCCCCTGCAAGAGTTAATGCCCTTAATGCCGATTGATTGGACATTCCTGCTCTTACACCGAGAGCAGCCGACCGAATAAACAAACGTGAATCAGTTATCCCGTCATCGGTATGATACGCCACCTCAACACCGGCTTGTTCTAACACGGCACCGGTTTTGAAACTTAATCCGACTGCTTCCAGCTTTCCGCCCGGTGAATCTATTAAAATAATTGAGCATGGTATTTTAGCCTTTGCAATTTCATCTGCAACTTTCCAGCCCTCGCTAACATGATGCAGCACAACTTTAAATCCGAATTCCTGAGATAATCTTATCACAGTCATAATATCATCAGCACGGTGTGTATGATGATGAACTATTCTTTTTCCTTCAAGTACTTCAAGAAGTGTTTCCATTTCAAGATCACGCTCGGGTTTCTTTTTAATATCTTGTTTAGCTGCATCAACTTTTGCTTTATATTCTTGGGCTTTAATGAATAGTTGTCTTATTATTGCGGCGGATTTAGCACGCGTTCCGGGAAAGGGAGGTTCTCTCATTGAGTTTGTTCCGTTAGCCATCTTTAGTCCACCGCAAACATCGTTTAATATATTTTCGCAAAAGAGAAGATCGTTAATAGTTTTCGCGCCTTTACGCATTTTAAGATATACCGTCTGTCCGCTCATTAAATGTCCGGAGCCGGGCATAACATTAACGGTTGTAATACCTCCGGCAACGGCTTTTTTAAATGTATCGCTTTGCGGATCGATAGCATCAAGTATTCTCACTTCAGGATGAACCGCAGAGGAAGCATCTCCGCCGTCTCCTTCGCCAATGTGGGAATGTGTGTCAACCAAACCGGGCATAATCACTTTACCGCTCACATCTACAACAGTTGCATCTTGGGGAATGGCTATGTCCGGCTCACTTCCAACAGATATGATTTTACCGTCTTTAATTATTAAAACCCCATCAGTTATTTCTTCGCCGGAAATGGGGTAGATCAATGCACCTTTAAAAACAGTAGTGGTAGATTGAGCAGGAATAAAAACGCAGAAAACTACGAGAAAAATTATACCGTTGTAAAAAGTTCTTATTAATATTTTCATAAGAAATCTGTGTTAATGAATGATGATTAATTGGCGGTTAAATTATTGAAATGAATTATTAAATGCTATTTTGACCGGCAAAAAATTGATTTGGAAAATTTAGTAGCTGACCTAACGTAAAAATATATATGAGGAATAATGGAATGTTGGAAAAATGGAAAAAACAAATCAATACCATCATTCCACTGTTCCATTTTTCCATGAATTGCGTACCGTGAGTTAGTAATACCATTCTCCGATCACTACACATTAAACAAAAAATGTATAACATCTCCGTCCTGCACTTCGTAATCTTTCCCTTCTGTGCGCATTATTCCATGATGACGGCATTCAGCTTCTGAACCGTATTTGATTAAATCCTCATAACTCACAACCTCGGCACGAATGAATCCACGTTCAAAATCTGTATGGATTACACCGGCAGCCTGCGGCGCCTTAGTTCCCCTTGGTATTGTCCATGCTCTAAGCTCCTTTGAGCGTGTTGTAAAGAAACTTATTAGCTCTAACATCTGAAAACATTTTCTTATAATTTTTTCCAATCCACCTTCCTCAATTCCGAAGGCAGTTAAATATTCTATTCGTTCGCTCTCATCAAGTCCGACTAGCTCTTCTTCAATCTTTGCAGATATTTTTACTACTTCAAATCGCTCGCGGCTTGCGAAATCCTTTACCATCTTTACATAATCATTATCAACAGCCAAGCCGTCTTCATCTACATTACAGCAATAAATTACCCGCTTTGCCGTTAATACTCCTGTCTCTTTTAGAATTTGTTTGAACGTTTCCTTTTCCAAATCGGGAAAGAGAATTGCCGGCTTTCCTTCGTTTAAAAATTCTAATAATGACTCACAGCAAACTATCGTATCCTTTACGGATTTATCGCCCTTTAACAATTTTTGAAGCTTATCTAATTTTTTTTCAACTGTCTGAATGTCAGCAAGCAGAAGTTCCGTTTCAACGGTTTGAATATCCTCAACTGGATTAATTTTTCCTGTTACATGCACAATGTCTTCATGCTCAAAACATCGAACTATATGAATTAATGCTTTAGCTTCCCTGATGTGAGATAAAAATTGATTGCCTAATCCTTCCCCTTTGCTTGCACCTTTAACCAAACCGGCAATATCATAAAAATCGATAGTTGAAAATATCGTACTGACAGGATTAACCAGCCCGGCAAGTTTATTTAGTCTTTCGTCGGAAACTATTACAACCGCTTTGTTAGGCTCAATCGTGCAGAAAGGATAATTAGCGGTTTGTGCATTCTGCGCTTTTGTTAATGCATTAAAGAGGGTTGACTTCCCCACGTTCGGTAACCCAACTATTCCTATTCCTAAGCCCATGGTTATAATTTTGAAATTCTGTATTACAATTTACAATTTTTAGTTAGAAGTATAAATTAAAATCGTAATTTCTAAAGGTGTTTTATACCTCTTTACAAATTCTTATATTTAGTTGTGCATTCATACGATGCATCCTGTTTGTCCCAATTATTTCACAAAACATTCAATTGAAAAACTTAGTACACATTTTCGAATTACAGTAATAGCTTGCCAATTAGCCGCTGTATTTTTAACTAAAATTATTTATTAAAACAGGAGAATCATGAAGTATATAATCCTAACATTTTTAATTTTTTTATGGGGATGCGAAAGCAATAACAGTAAAGAAAATATTTCCGAAGCACTAAGTTCAATCAGTGAGAAAAGCCTCATTGAAAATATCAAAATCCTTTCATCGGATGATTTTCTTGGAAGAAAACCATCAACATCAGGCGAAGAGCGAACGATTAATTTTTTACAGCAGAAATTTGCCGAACTCGGATTAAAACCGGGAAACAATGGCAGCTTCTTTCAGGAAGTTCCTCTGATTGAAATAGACGGAAAGGCTTCGGCAGTTATTTCAATATTGACTCCTCAAGGTGTAGTGCAGTTAAAACATGCAACTGAATATGTAGCAATTTCCCCTCAAATGACTGAGGAAGTAACTATAAATAATTCAGAAATGATTTTTGCAGGTTATGGAATAATCGCTCCGGAATACAATTGGAATGATTACGAAGGAATAAATGTTAAAGACAAAATTGTAATTGTGCTTGTTAATGACCCGGGGTATGCGACAAAAGATTCTTTGTTGTTTACCGGCAACGAAATGACTTATTATGGCAGGTGGACCTACAAATATGAAGAAGCTGCAAGACAGGGTGCAGCCGGAGTTTTGATTATACATGAAGACGGAGCTGCCGGTTATCCTTGGGAAGTTGTTAAAAACGGATGGACCGGTTCCGAGTTTTATCTTGACAATGAAGACAATAATCTCTCCAAATGTAAAGCTGAAGGCTGGATGACAACTGTTAAAGCCAAAGAAATTTTTGAAATGTGCGGTTTAAATTTCGACTCTCTTTCAATGCAAGCCGCACGGCAAGGATTTAAACCCGTAAAGCTTAATGCTCAAACTTCGATTAAGATAGAAAATAAGATTTCTTCTTCGATTTCTCACAACGTGATTGCCTTACTGCCCGGCAGCGGCAGATCGGATGAATACATAATTTATACCGCTCATTGGGATCATTTTGGAGTAGATAGTACTATAACCGATGGAGATAATATTTTTAACGGCGCAAGAGATAACGCTACCGGAACAGCAGCATTGATTGAAATTGCAAGAGCATTCACACAGCTTGAAAGAAAGCAAGATCGATCGGTTATTTTTCTTGCCGTTACTGCCGAGGAACAAGGCTTATTGGGTTCGGCTTACTATGCGAAAAACCCTATCTTCTCTTTAGATAAAACAATAGCAGTAATTAACATGGATGCATTGAACATTTTTGGACGAGTGAAGGATATTACAATAATCGGTTATGGTAAATCAGAGCTTGACGATTACGTTTGGGAAGCTGCCAATGAAGAAGGCAGAATAGTTGCTTCCGATCCCGAACCTGAAAAAGGCGGATACTTCAGATCGGACCATTTCAGCTTTGCAAAGAAAGGTGTTCCTTCAATCTATGCAAAAGGCGGCGTGCAGCATATCGAAAATGGTGAGAAGTGGATGCGAGAAAGAGTTTCTTGGTGGACAAAAGTACACTATCATAAACCTTCCGATGAATTTGATCCCGATTATTGGGATGCAAAAGGAATGATTGATGATATCAGACTGCTGTTTAGAGCAGGGTATAAAATAAGTGTTGATGATAAGTTCCCTAATTGGCACAATGGAAGTGAGTTCAAAGCAAAACGAGATTCAATGCTTGCTGATAATTAATAACTGAAGTTACGCAGAATACCAAACCTCCGGGGTTTCAATAGATAATTTTACCGGAATATTTTTGATTTTTAAGCAATGAATAAGTTTAAGAATATATCGATTGTCAAAACATCGGAGGTTTTCCACTCACTTGCATAATGTGAGAAATTAAGTATTGTATCTTATTTTTTTAGTACCAAATACCGTTAGGGATGATATATTTTTTATCTTATCAATCAACAGACCAAATAACATGAATTTTTAAAAAATGTCATCTCTTAACCGCGCAAAACATGAGTAAGTAATTTTTATTTTCAGTAATTTTATTCCACAAAATCATTTCTTTAAATTTTTTACAGGTGGAAAATGAAAAAACTATTCCTAACTCTAATTGCTTTCGTCCTTATCTCAATTTCAGCACTACCTCAAAATATAGAAAGAGATAATGTAGAAGATAAACACAAGTGGAACCTTGCCGATATTTATTCCTCGAAGGCAGCATGGCAGACTGATATTAATTGGTTAAAAGCCGAAGCAGATAATCTTGCTGACTTTAAAGGCAAGCTTGGCAGCAGTTCCGAAAATCTTTACGAAGCCCTAAAAGTTACATCGGATATTGTTAAGACGCTTTGGAAAGCATGGACTTACGCAAGCAACCTCAGCAATGAAAATCTTAACATTTCAGAAAACCAGGCAATGATGCAGCAAATGGCTGCAGCAGGTACTAAGTTTGGTGAAGCTGCGGCATTCTTTGAGCCGGAAATTCTTCAGATTCCAAAAGAAAAGATCGAAAAATTCTTAGAAGAAAAACCTGAGCTTCAAAAAAAATTTGATATGTATATTAATAACATTCAAAGAAAACGCGAACATACTTTATCCGAATCGGAAGAAAGATTACTTGCCAGCTTCGGCTTGATTGCAGGTGTTCAAAGCGACGTTTACGATATTTTCAATAACGCAGAAAAACCGTTTCCGAAAGTAACTCTTACTTCGGGTGAAGAAATAAAATTATCTCCCTCTGCATATACTAAATACCGCACCGTTGAAAACCGTGAAGACCGCGAAAAAATATTTGAGGTTTTCTTTAACAGTTACGGTTTATTTAAAAATACTTTGGGCGCAAACCTCGGAGGAAAAGTAAAGAAAGATTGGGTGTACGCAAAAAACAGAAAATATGAATCTTCGCTTCATGCTGCATTGAATTCAGACAATCTGCCTGTATCGGTTTACACAACTTTAATCGAACAAATTAATAACAACCTCCCCACCCTTCACCGCGCACTCGATTTAAAGAAAAGAATGTTAGGGTTGAATGAACTTCGCTATTATGACTTATATGTCCCGCTTGTTCAAAAAGTAGACATGAGCTTTACAGTAGAGCAGGGACAAAAAGTGATTCTTGATGCGTTACAACCGTTAGGCGAGGTATACGTTTCGGTGCTGCAAAGAGCATATAACGAAAGATGGATCGATTACATCCCAACTGCGGGCAAGAGAAGCGGAGCGTATTCTACCGGCGGTGCTTACGATGTTCATCCTTTTATATTAATGAATTGGACCGATGACTATGAATCCGTTTCTACACTTGCACATGAACTCGGACATACTATGCACAGCTACTTTTCAAATCAAACCCAGCCGTTCTCAAAAGCTGACTATGCTACTTTCGTTGCTGAGATTGCTTCTACTGTTAATGAAAATCTTCTTAACAATTACATGGTGCAGAACGTAAAAACCGATGAAGAAAAACTTTACCTTCTCGGAAGTTATTTGGAATTACTAAGAACCACTATCTTCCGTCAGACTTCTTTTGCGGAATTTGAATGGGAAATTCATAAAAAAGTAGAAGCCGGTGAACCGATTACCGGTGTGGATATGTCGAGAATTTATTATGAAATAGTCAAAAGATATTACGGGCACGATAACGGTCATTGTGTGGTTGATGATTACATCCAATATGAATGGGCTTACATTCCCCATTTCCTGGGATACACTTATTACGTATTTCAATATGCAACATCACTTATCTACGGAACTGCAATTGTTGAAAAGATGATTGAACAAGGACAGCCTGCCGTAGATGCTTACTACAATATTCTTAATGGCGGCGGTTCAAATTATCCTACCGAGCTTATTAAAGATGCGGGAATTGACCCGATGTCTCCTGAACCCGTTAAGCTTACTATGCAAAAGATGAACAAGGTAATGGATGAAATGGAAGAAATTTTGGAACGAATGGGAAAGTAGAGTAAATTAAAGCGACTAAGTGTTTGAACCACTGTAATTAGTTTTTCCGGTTAAAACACTTAGTCCATTAAAAAATTAGTTGATGACCAAGAAAATTTCTCCAGGGGAATAGATAAACGAAATGGTGACACTTAAATCCTATAAAGAAAATTTATTCAATGTTCATAAAAAATAGTGGTTAAGTTTTTATTAGTTTAAAACATTTTACTGCAATTATCCCATCCACCGCTATCTTAAAAACTAAGAATGTAAGCTGCCTATTTGGAATCTTAACCTCAATTTTCTTATATTCAAAAGAAAAGATGCTTCCTTATCCTGTATTTTCTCTAGCAAAATGGACATGCATTTAGTCTTAAAAACCAGGAGAGAAAAATGTCACAAGTTTATGAGCTTGATAAAATTGCGATAACAGTAAAATCACACCGATTATTAAAAGTGCTTCTAAAAGAAAATCCCAGACTTGAAGAAATTATGTTCGGAGCTAAAAACGAAACCGAGGCACTAATCGGTGTGAAAGATTGGATACTCGGTTTGATAAAAGACAGACCAGGAACAATAAAATATTATGAAGAAGGCATTAACAGCGGAGTATCCTTTAAGTCTCTGCAATGGAGTGACCTTGCAGCAATAAGAATTTTAGATTACGTAGATAACGCGGGTCGTGAATTCATTGATTTGAATCTGCGCGGACAATTAGCCATTAGCAATCCGATTAAACTTTTATGGCTGGGCGTTAACAAAGGAACCGGCGGAGCCAAACCGGATTTCTTCGAGGATATGATTCATCTTTTCAGACAACTAATGGGTAAGGAATTAATTGAAGAACACAGCAGAGAAAGGCTTGAAGAATGGATGAATAGATTTCCGTCGGGATTAGATCCCAGAATAGTAAAATTGCGGGAAGAAAACAGAGAAAGAATTTTGAATATTATCATCGATAAAATTGACGAGGGCGAAATAAATGATTCAAAATATAAATTCGATCCGGACCTAAGCAGAGAAGAAAAATTTTCAACGGCACTCACGTGGTGGAAAGAAAGCTCATTTCATTTAAGATTTGCAGTTAGATCAGCGGATTTATTGAATGAATTTCTCGGCTACTCACTCGATCCGGATACAATGAAAATACTTTACGATGCCGAGAAAAAAGGAATTCCCTTTTTTGTTAATCCCTATTATTTATCACTGCTTCATGTACGCGTTCCATATTTTGCTATTGGAGCTGACCTCGCTATTCGTCACTATGTTGTTTACAGCCGCCAGTTAGTTGATGAATTCGGGTATATCACCGCTTGGGAAAAGGAAGATAAAGTCGAGCCGGGAAAACCAAATGCAGCAGGCTGGATACTACCTTCACATCACAATGTTCATAGAAGATATCCCAATGTCGCAATATTAATTCCCGATACAATGGGGAGAGCATGCGGCGGATTATGTTCATCATGCCAGCGTATGTATGATTTCCAAAACGGATATCTTAACTTCAATCTTAACAAGCTTAAACCTGACGAAACATGGGCAGAACGACTGGAAAAATTAATGGAGTATTTTGAAAATGATTCACAGCTCCGTGATATACTGATTACGGGCGGCGATGCATTTATGAGTTCCGATAAATCGCTTGAACAAATTCTCGATGCTGTTTATAGAATGGCTAAAAAGAAAAATAAAAAAAACACCCAGCGTGATGTGAATAAAAAATATGCTGAGATTCAGCGCGTTCGATTGGGAACAAGAATACCTGCATATCTTCCGCAAAGAATAACGGATAAGCTTGCGGTAATTCTGAAAGAATTTAAAATTAAAGCTGAAACCGTGGGGATAAAACAGTTCATTATCCAAACTCATTTTGAATCGCCGATGGAAATTACCCCCGAAGTTAAAGCTGGCATAAAAAAATTAATCGATGCCGGCTGGCTAATTACTAATCAGCATGTATTTACAACCGCTGCTTCCAGAAGGGGTCACAATCTTAAGTTAAGAAAAGTTTTGAACGATATAGGGATTTTGCCATACTATACTTTTACGGTTAAAGGTTACATGGAAAATTTTTTCAACTTTGCACCTAATGCACGCGCAGTTCAGGAAAGCATTGAAGAAAAAAAGCTGGGTTATTTATCAAGCAGCAGCATTGAACTTATTGAGAAAATTTCCGGGGATACTGAAAACATTATCGAAAACATTAATTCTGTGCGTAAAGCGGAAAACATTCCGTTTCTTGCCACCGACAGAAATGTGTTGAACCTGCCGGGTGTTGGAAAGAGCCTCACCTTTCGCGTAATCGGCATTACCCGTTACGGTAGAAGGATTCTTGAATTTGAACACGACGGTACGAGACATCATAGTCCCATAATTGAAAAAATGAAAAAGATTGTAATTATAGAATCTAAATCGATAAGCGAATATCTCAATCAGCTTGAAGAGATAGGCGAAAATAAATCAGAATATATCAACGTTTACGGCTACTCAATCGGTGAAACGGAAGCGAGAATGCCCGTATACGAATATCCTCAACAAAATATTTCCGTTACTGAAGAATTCACAAATCTTGAAATACCGGATAAAGATTTTACAGCCGTTGAGCTTTAATAACTCACGTTACGCAAATTTTCTCGCAAACATGAAAAACTCACCCCCCTCTCCCCTGCACGGCATCCTTCGGACTTCTCTTACCAAGAGAAGTGGGTTGTCCGAAGGACTCATTTGAAAGTTCAATTTATTTGCGTAATGTGAGTTAATAATTTCATAAGATTCGGTTTTTTGAGTTGGTGAGGCTTTGAATTAGATACTGAAGTTTCCCAGAAGCTCAATTTCAATTGCCCCGACATTCCCGCCTGCCCTACGTGATATGAATGGGCGGGCAGGTATGTCGGGGGAAAAAGCATACCCATCCTTTCGGGCTTTCCAAAGGATCTAAGGATAGCCCAAATTACGCTGTTTTTGAATATCCCTATATCCTTCGGAAAGCCGATATTGAGTTGCTTCATTTATCCACGTCCTACTCGCCTCGCTCCGCTCGGCGGAGCGGGAAGGTCGCGGTAATGTTAAAAACCTTACTTTGCGTAACTTTAGTAATATAATATATTTTAATTATAAATAAACAATTAAGGAGCATAGTTAAATGAAACAACGCTGCCCATGGCACTCGAATGATTCTTTAATGATAAGATATCACGATAAAGAATGGGGTGTTCCTGTTCATAGGGATAAAAAACTTTTTGAATTTCTGATTCTCGAAGGATTCCAGGCAGGGCTAAGCTGGAGAACAATTCTTCATAAAAGAGAAAATTTCCGCAAGGCATTCGATAATTTTGATTTTAACAAAGTAGCCCAATATGATAAGCGGAAGATTAACTCATTGCTGAAAAATGAAGGAATAATTCGCAACAGATTGAAAATAGAAGGTGCGATTACTAATGCAAAAGTATTTGTACTGATAAGAAAGGAATTTGGAACTTTTGACAAATACATCTGGGGCTTTTTTAACGGCAAACCATTAAATAATAGATTTAAATCCCTTAGTGAACTTCCTGCCCGCACAGAGTTTTCCGATAAAATAAGTGCGGATCTGAAAAAAAGAGGATTCAAATTTGTGGGTTCAACAATCATTTATGCACACATGCAGGCAACCGGAATGGTTAACGACCATATTGTAAGCTGTTACCGATATAATGAATTAAGTATGTTGAGATAATCCGGTAATAAAAAATCATTAATTCTTAATCTATTGCCGGCTGAATTTAGGTTAGTGTTCGTTCTTCATTCCGCTGTTACTTTTACATTATTGTTTACTATATTTTGCATTAAGAAAACAATTATCAATCTTCAAAAAAAATCTATATAATAATCGAACCGGTTGGTAAAACATTTAAGCCGGCTTCGAAGCATTCAATAAAAACATTGACTATTACGGCATTGGCTCATTCATTGTTCGACTAAGTTGATCATAAGAAGTAATCCATTTACAAATCTTTAACAGGAAGTCTATGAAAAATTTTTTACTTAAAGCGACACTCTTTCTTTTCTCTATTTCACTCATAACCTTTACAAATTCTTTTGCTCAAGATGAAGGGCTTTATGACGAGTTGAAAAATACGTTTCAAAAAAAATATTTAAGTCTTGGCGTTTTATTTCAAACAGTGGGCGATTTTCAACCAGAAAGAAATTTGACCGGGCAGAATGGCTTCATAATCAAAAATATGCGTGTAAAGATTTACGGTGAGCTCGACGAGGGCATCGGTTATTATCTTCAAACGGAGTTTGTGCGATCGCCTGCTGTACTTGACGCAAAAACATATTATAAATTTTCTTCCGCTGTGATAGTTGATGTCGGTTTATACAAAGCACCTTTTAGTTATGAATTTCTTACAAGCTCCAGTCAAACAGATTTTATTTACAGATCGCAAGTTGTAAATGCCTTGAACGTAAACAGACAAATCGGTGTGCAAATTCGCGGAACGCTTGGGGGCAATTCATTTAAATATGCAGCGGGAGTATTTAACGGCAACAGATTCTCTGCTTCGGGTAACGATAACAATGATTTGCTTGCTGCTGCACGAATTTCATACACCACAGATTTATCCTCTAACGCCAAAGATAAAATTGAAATTGGTGCAAACGCTGCAGCAAGCAATGATAAATCGGTTTCAATAATGGGTAGCAGCTTCGAAGGAAAACGGTTTTTATTTGGCGGAGATTTTAGCCTGAACCTAAATAAATTTATGTTAAGCGCCGAAGCTATCTATGGAAAGTTAAAGCACAGATACAGCTTTGAACAAAAACCGTTCGGTTATCATGCTACTGCCGGTTACTTTTTTAATTCCATGCTGCAGTTTCTTTTAAGATGGGACAGCTTTAGAATTGATAAAGGTTTTAACGATACAAATCAAATTTTGGTAGGACTAAATATTTTCCCGACTAAGATTTCGTTGTTTCAAATTAATTATATCATCCCCGAAAAGGAAATTATTAAACATCATCAGTTGTTGGTGAAGGCACAGGTTAGTTTTTGATTTTTTTTCACTACTAACCGACAAAAAATAGAAAGAAATGAAAGCAAGCTGCATTAA